>NZ_MEES01000015.1:0-52638 GCF_001724535.1 Paracoccus sp. SCN 68-21
CCAACGATCACAATGCTCATGGTCCGCTCCTTCCTCCATTGAACACCGACATCCTACACGGAGATCGGCGGGAGGGGCGGGCCATCCATAAAGGGGGCCGAAGCCCCCTGATCCTTTGTGTCGCGGGGCCTCAGCCCTCGGCTTCGGTCTCTTCGGCGGGGGTCTCCTCCGCCGGAATGTCGCCATCTGCAATGGTGACCGACAGCATGTAGTCGGGTTCCTCGACCGCGCCATTGGCGGCGGAGTTGCCCTTCTTGATGCTGTCCAGCACGTCCCAGCCCTCGATCAGCTGACCGACGACGGTGTATTCGCCGTCCAGGAAGGGCGCGGGGGCCAGGTCGATGAAGAACTGGCTGTTCGCGCTGTTGGGGTCCATCGCGCGGGCCATGCCGACGGTGCCGCGATCGAAGGTGGCGTCGCTGAACTCGGCCTCCAGATCGGGCAGGTCGCTGCCGCCCATGCCGGCCATGGCGGTGTCGCCATCCTGGCGGCCGTTCTGCACGTCGCCGGTCTGCGCCATGAAGCCGTCGATCACGCGATGGAAAACGACGCCGTCATAGGCACCCGACTGCGCAAGCTCGACCAGGCGGGCGACGTGGTTGGGGGCCAGGTCCTCGCGCAGATCCAGAACCATCGTGCCCTTGGAATTGCCCTCGGCATCGGCGACCTCGATCACCATGTTCGGGCCATCGGTATCCTCGACGGCCGGGTTGGTGCCTTGGGCGGTGGCGGCGGTGCCCAGCATCAGCAGGGCGGGGATCAGGGCGATTTTACGCATCGGCGGCCACCTTGACGCTGATCATGCGGTCGGGGTTCACCGGGGGTTCGCCGCGCGCGATCTTGTCGACATGCTCCATGCCCTCGATCACGCGGCCATAGACCGTGTACTGACCGTTCAGGAAATGGTTGTCGCCAAAGTTGATGAAGAACTGGCTGTTCGCGCTGTTGGGGTTCTGCGACCGTGCGGCGCCGATGGTGCCCCGGTCATGCGGCAGCTTGGAGAACTCTGCCGGCAGATCCGGCATGTCGGAACCACCCGTGCCGGCGCGGCCCGGATTGTAGTTCTTTTCCATGTTGGCATTCGCGACATCGCCCGTCTGTGCCATGAAGCCGTCGATCACCCGGTGAAAGGCCACGTTGTCATAGGCACCGGCGCGGGCCAGCTCCTTCATGCGCGCGGTGTGCTTGGGGGCAACATCCGACAGCAGCTCGATGACGACGGGACCGTCCTTCAGCGTGATGACGATGGTGTTCTCGGGATCCTTGATCTCGGCCATGCGGGCCTCCTTTTGCCGTGTTCGTCCCCTGATCTAGGGATTGATGCGCCGAAGGGCAACGCGCGAAACCGTGACGGCGCGCGGAACAGGCCCGCCGCGGGTGGTCCCGGCAAGGCTTTGCCGAACGGCTGCGGTTGACGGCGCGACCGCCATGCGGGACAAGTTCGCGACATTGCGACACCGAAGGATGCGACATGGCCAAGTTCAATACCATCGACGACATGGATCTTGCCGGAAAGGTCGTGCTGACCCGCGTCGACGTGAACGTGCCGGTCGAGAACGGGCAGGTCACGGACGCCACCCGGATCGAAAAGATCGTCCCCACCGTTAAGGCCATCCAGGCCAAGGGCGGCATCCCGGTGCTGCTGGCGCATTTCGACCGTCCCAAGGGACAGCGCGTGGACAGCATGAGCCTGCGCCAGATCGTCCCCGCGCTGGAGAAAGCGCTGGGCCAGGAGGTTGTCTTTGCCGACGACTGCATCGGCGGACCGGCCAAGCGGGTCGTGGCGGCCCTGAAGCTTGGCCAGATCGCGCTGATGGAGAACACGCGGTTCCATGCCGGAGAGGAGGCCAATGACGCCACCTTTGCGGCATCGCTCGCGGCGCTGGGCGGGGCCTATGTGAATGACGCGTTCTCGGCCGCGCACCGGGCGCATGCCTCGACCGAGGCGTTGGCGCGGCTGCTGAACGCCGGTGCAGGCCGCCTGATGGAGGCCGAACTGAAGGCGCTGGACGCAGCCCTGGGCGATCCGCAGCGGCCAGTGATGGCGGTCGTGGGGGGCGCCAAGGTCTCGACCAAGCTGGAGCTGCTGACGAACCTGGTGGAAAAGGTCGATCATCTGGTGATCGGCGGCGGCATGGCCAACACTTTCCTGGTGGCCAAGGGAGTTGAGGTCGGCAAATCGCTGGCCGAGCGCGACATGGCGGATACCGCCCGCGCCATCCTGAAGAAGGCCGAGGCGACGGGGTGCAAGATCCACCTGCCCGTGGACATCGTGGTCGCGCGCGAATTCAAGGCGGGTGCCGAGTCGCAGACTCTGCCGGTCGATCAGTGCCCGGCGGATGCGATGATCCTGGATGCCGGTCCTGACACGGTCGAGGCGCTGCGTCAGGCCATGACGGCCTGCAAGACGCTGATCTGGAACGGCCCGCTGGGCGCCTTCGAGATCGAGCCATTCGATGCCGCCACCAACGCGGCGGCCCGTGCGGCGGCGGAGCTGACCGCGCAGGGCGCGCTGGTCTCGGTCGCCGGGGGTGGCGATACCGTGGCGGCGCTGAACAAGGCCGGGGCGGCAGAGGGCTTTACCTTCATCTCCACCGCGGGCGGTGCGTTCCTGGAGTGGATGGAAGGCAAGACCCTGCCAGGCGTCGCAGCCCTGGAGGCCGCGCGCCGCTGACCCCTAGGGCGATGCGGGCTGGCCTGCATCGCCCGGCACCCCGGTCGGCCCTTCGGGGCCGGCAGCCGGGGGCAGGCCCCGGGCCTGCGACTCATAGTCCGACAGCATCTTGAGCCATTGGAAATAGGCCAGGGGCGGGGTGACGCGTTCGGGGCTCTGCACCGTCAGGGCGGGCAGCATCTCGGTCTGGGTGGCGCCGGATGAGATCGGGCGCATCCAGATCGCGCGCTGATCGGCGCCGATCCGGGTCTCCAGGGCGCTGGACCCGATGCCGAAGATCGGCACCTGGTAATGCGCCAGGGTCGTGGTCATGAACATGGCTTCTCCTTTCGGGCACGGGCCTGACCCCATGATATGCCGAAAATTCGTCTGAAACTCGATTCAACTGTCGTTAAGGTTTTAGCGATAACGTGCGCGGGCCGGCGGCGTTCGCAAATCCCCCTGTATTTGTTAGCGTAACCAGCATTGCCGCGGGTGGTCTGCATGCTATCCAGCAGCCGAAATAGAGGAGAGTCCCATGCAGATGACCGACACGGTGCGCCGCATCCTGGCCAATTACGAAGGCGAGACGCCGGGCGTGAAGGCGCAGTTGGCGCGCATGCTGATGACCGGCAAGCTGGCCGGTACAGGCAAGATGATCATCCTGCCCGTCGACCAGGGGTTCGAGCATGGCCCCGCACGGTCCTTTGCGGCCAACCCGGCCGGATACGACCCGCATTATCATTATCAGCTGGCCATTGACGCGGGGCTGAACGCTTATGCCGCGCCCCTGGGCATGATCGAGGCGGGCGCGGATACGTTCGCGGGCCAGATCCCGACCATCCTGAAGGTCAACAGCGCCAACAGCCTGATGTCGGACACGGCGGGCAAGAACCAGGCGATCACCGCTTCGGTGGACGATGCCCTGCGTCTGGGTTGCGCGGCGGTGGGATTCACCATCTATCCCGGCTCGGACATGGCGCTGGACATGTTCGAGGAGATCGTCGAGATGCGCCGCGAGGCCGCCGCCAAGGGCGTGGCCACAGTCATCTGGTCCTATCCGCGCGGCGAGGCCGTGACCAAGGACGGAGAGACGGCCATCGACGTGGCGGCCTATGCCGCCCAGATCGCGGCGCTGATCGGCGCGCATATCATCAAGATCAAGCTGTCCACCGACCACCTGATGCTGCCCGAGGCCAAGAAGGTCTATGAGGAGAAGGGCATCGACGTGTCCAGCCAGGCCAAGCGGGTCGCGCATTGCATGCAGGCCAGCTTTGGCGGGCGGCGTATCGTGGTGTTTTCGGGCGGTGCGGCCAAGGGGGTCGATGCGGTGTTCGACGACGCGCGTGCGATCCGCGAGGGGGGCGGCAACGGCTCGATCATCGGGCGGAACAGCTTTCAGCGGTCGCGTGAGGATGCACTGGAGATGCTGGGCAAGCTGGTCGACATCTACAAGGGTGCCTGATCGGAGGCTGCCTGATCCGGGGCCACCTGAGCGATCCAGCGGACGCGCCCCCAAGGGGGCGCGGCGCCATCAAGCGCCTGACGGCGCGGGACGGGGGCCTTTCGGCCCCCTCTTTCAAACCTCTTCGATGCGCAGCTCGACCGGGTCGCTGACCAGGACGCCGGTGCGGGGCAGGGCCTCGATGGCGAAATCGATGGCCTCGGGGGTGGTCTTGTGGGTGACGACCAGGACCGGGACGCTGGCGGGGCTGTGCTGGCCGTATTGGCGCATCCGGTCGATCGAGATGCCGGCATCGCCCAGGACCGTCGCGACCTTGGCCAAGGCGCCGGGTTTGTCCTGCAGCTCCAGGCGGATGTAATAGGCGGCGGGGACGGCCGTCCGGGCGGGCTGGGCCACGGTCAGCGTATCGGCGGGCTGCCCGAAGACCGGCAGGCGCACGCCGCGGGCAATTTCCACGATGTCGGACATGACGGCGCTGGCGGTGGGGCCTTCGCCGGCACCGGCGCCGCGCAGGACGATCTGACCGACGCTGTCGCCCTCGATCACCACCATGTTGGTGCCGCCCACCAGCTGCCCCAGGGGGCTGTCCGCGGGCACGAGGCAGGGGGACATGCGCTGTTCCAGCCCGCGGGCGGTCATCTGCGCCACGCCCAGCAGCTTGATGCGATAGCCCATGTCGCGGGCGCGGTGGATGTCGTCGATGCTGACGCGCTCGATCCCCTCGATCTCGACGGCGTCGAAATTGACCTGCGTGCCGAAGGCGATCGAGGAGAGGATCGCCAGCTTGTGGCCCGCGTCGATGCCGCCCACGTCCAGGGTCGGGTCCGCCTCCAGATAGCCCAGCTGGCGCGCCTCCTCGAAGACGGCGTCATAGGGCAGGCCCGCGCTTTCCATCCGGGTCAGGATGTAGTTGCAGGTGCCGTTCATGACGCCCATCACCCGGGTGATGCGGTTGCCGGCCAGCGATTCGGTCATCGACTTGATGACCGGAATGCCGCCCGCCACGGCGGCCTCGAAGCGGATCACGCGGCCCAGGCTTTCGGCCAGCTGCGCAAGGTCCTGACCGTGCATGGCCAGCAGGGCCTTGTTGGCGGTCACGACATCCTTGCCCGAGCGCAGCGCGGCCTCGATGCTGTCGCGGGCGATGCCTGCGTCGCCGCCGACCAGCTCGATGAACAGGTCGACGTCATCGGCAGTGGCGACGGCCATCGGGTCGGTTTCCCACCGATAGCCCGACAGGTCCGCATCGCGGTTCTTCATGCGGTCGCGGGCGCTGACCGCGGTGATCGCCACGGGCCGACCCGAGCGCATGGCCAGCAGGTCGGCGTGTTTCTGCACGATCTTGACGACACCGATCCCGACGGTGCCAAGCCCGGCAATGCCGAGGCGGAGGGGGGACGACATGAGTGCCTCTCATCCTTGATTTCGCGGGTGTTAGCGCGCCGGGCCGCCTGTTGCAACGCGCGATGCGGTCGCGTCTAGATCCAGCGGCGCGTGCGGGCGGCGTAGGCGGGGTACTCGGCTGGAAACAGGGCGGCCAGGCGGCGTTCCTCGGGCGCAATAAACCGGGTCGCGATGACGCGCGCAAAGGCCCAGGCCAGCGGCAGGGCCGCGGGCCAAGCGTTCCACATCAGGCACAGGCCCAGCAGGATCAGCAGGTCGGCCAGATAGATCGGGTTGCGCGACCATGCGAAGGGTCCGTGCGTCACCAGGGCTGCCGGTTGGCCGTGTGGGTCAACGGTCGTGCGCGCCCGCGCCATGCTCAGCGCCGCCCAGCCCGCCAGCAGCAGGCCTGCGCCCACCAGCACCCATCCCGGCCAGGCGGGCAGGGACAGCGGCGGCAGCACCCGGCCCGTCAGCCAGGCCACGCCCGTAAAACCTGCCAGCCAGACGGGCGGCAGATCCGGTGTCAGGCGCATCCGGGCCTCATTCGCGCCACAGATCCGCGACCCAGGGCGTAGGGCGGACGTAATGGCGCAGATGCTTCAGGAAGCCTTCGCGGCGGTCGCCGGTAAAGGCCGCGCGCAGATGGGCCAGCGGCGGGCGGGCCTGATCGACCTCATCCCACCGCCCCAGGATGGCGTCGGGCGGGTTGAGGCTCCCGGGGAACATCACGATGCGCGTGCCCACCGGAATGCGCGGATCGCGCCAGTAGTTCGTCGGAAAGGTCGGCACGCAGTGGAAACGGAAATGCGCCAGCCAGCCGCGCGGCCAGAACCGGACCCCGCCGGGCGCATTGCGGGTGACGAACCGCTGTTCGTATTTGTAGGTATCTGCCACCCTCTGCGGATCGGCGGCAAAGATCTGCTGCAGCGGCGCCAGCTTGCCCACCCGCATCCGATAGACCGAGGTCTGGCCCATCTTCTCGAAAGGCGTGTTGGGGTTCAGCCCCAGGATGGTGTCGTCCGGGTCGCCATGCGCGAAAAATGCGTCCAGATCGCCGGTGACGATGACGTCCAGATCCAGGAACAACACGACCCCCGTCACGTCCCCCAGATCGCCCCACAGCCGCGATTTCGGCCATTTGCCGCGCGTGTTGACCGGCGCCTGATAGACGAAATCGGGCAGGGGCCGGACCCCTACGTCAGGATGCAGCCCGGTGCCGTCATCGGTAAAGCAATACAGACGAAAGGGCGGCGTGATGTTGCGGGCGACCATCGCATGCAGGCGGTTGACGTATTCCGGCCCGAACTTGGTGCCCCACTTGATGCAGATGATCTGCTTGATCGATCCGTTGCGCCCGTCGTTCATCGCTGTTCCCATCCGCTTTGCGCGCAGCGTTTCACAGCCCGCGCTGCGGGGCAAGACCGGCCTGCGACGGGCGCTGACGGCGGGGGGTGCGGGGGGCTGGCCCCCCGCCGTCGCGGGACGCAATCCTCAGGGGCGCGTGGCGCGGATCAGGGCCAGGATGTCCGCTGCGGCCGAAGGGATGTTGGTGCCCGGGCCAAAGATCGCCTTGACCCCGGCGCGGCGCAGGAAATCGTAGTCCTGCTGGGGAATGACCCCGCCGCAGATGACCAGGATGTCACCCGCGCCCGCCGCCTTCAGCGCCTCGATCAGCTTGGGCGCCAGTGTTTTGTGCCCCGCCGCCTGGCTGGAGATGCCGATCACGTGGACATCGTTGTCCACCGCGTCCTGCGCGGCCTCCTCGGGGGTCTGGAACAGCGGGCCCACATCGACGTCGAACCCGATATCGGCGAAGGCCGTGGCGATCACCTTGGCGCCGCGGTCATGGCCGTCCTGACCCATCTTGACGACCAGCATGCGGGGACGGCGGCCCTCCTCCTCGGCAAAGGCCTCGACGTCTCGCTGGATCTGCGCGAACCCCTCGTCGCCCTCATAGGCCGCACCATAGACCCCGGCCAGGGTGCGGACCTCGGCGCGGTGGCGGCCGAACACCTCCTCCATCGCGGTGCTGATCTCTCCGACGGATGCGCGGGCGCGCGCGGCTTCGACCGCGGCCTCCAGCAGGTTGCCGCCCTCGCGGGCGCGCCGGGTGATCTCGGCCAGGGTGGCGGTCACGACCGCCTCGTCGCGCTGGCTGCGGATGCGCTCCAGCCGCTCGATCTGGCTCTTGCGAACGGCGACGTTGTCGATGTCCAGGATGTCGATCGGGTCCTCGGTCTCCTTGCGGTACTTGTTCACACCGACGATCACGTCCTCGCCCCGGTCGATCAGGGCCTGGCGGCGCGCCGCCGTCTCCTCGATGCGCAGCTTGGGCATGCCCGAGGCCACGGCCTTGGTCATGCCGCCCATCTCCTCGACCTCCTCGATCAGCGCCCAGGCCTTGTCGGCCAGCTCGGCCGTCAGGCTCTCGATGTAATAACTGCCGGCCAGCGGGTCGATCACGTTGGTGATGCCCGTCTCCTCCTGCAGGATCAGCTGGGTGTTCCTGGCGATGCGGGCGCTGAATTCCGTGGGCAGGGCGATCGCCTCGTCCAGCGCGTTCGTGTGCAGCGATTGCGTGCCGCCCAGGGCCGCCGACATCGCCTCATATGCCGTGCGGATGACGTTGTTGTAGGGGTCCTGCTCCTGCAACGACACGCCCGAGGTCTGGCAATGCGTGCGCAGCATCAGGCTGCCCGCCTTTTTCGGCGCGAATTCGGTCATGATCCGGTGCCACAGCAGGCGGGCGGCGCGCAGTTTCGCGATCTCCATGAAGAAGTTCATGCCGATGGCGAAAAAGAACGACAGCCGCCCCGCAAAGGCGTCCACGTCCATCCCGGCGGCGATGGCGGCGCGCACGTATTCGCGCCCGTCGGCCAGCGTATAGGCCAGCTCCTGCACCAGGTTCGCGCCCGCCTCCTGCATGTGATAGCCCGAGATCGAGATCGAGTTGAACTTGGGCATCTCGTCCGAGGTATACTGGATGATGTCCGCGATGATCCGCATGCTGGGTTCGGGCGGATAGATATAGGTGTTGCGGACCATGAACTCCTTGAGGATGTCGTTCTGGATGGTCCCGGACAGCACCTTGCGGGAATGGCCCTGCTCCTCTCCGGTCACGATGAAATTCGCCAGAATCGGGATGACCGCGCCGTTCATGGTCATCGACACCGACACGCGGTCCAGGGGGATGCCGTCGAACAGGATCTTCATGTCCTCGACCGAATCGATGGCCACGCCTGCCTTGCCGACATCTCCCTCGACGCGGGGATGGTCGCTGTCATAGCCGCGATGGGTCGCCAGATCGAAGGCCACCGACACGCCCTGCTGGCCCGCATCCAGCGCCTTGCGGTAAAAGGCGTTCGACGCCTCGGCCGTGGAAAAGCCCGCATATTGCCGGATCGTCCAGGGGCGGCCCGCATACATCGTGGCGCGCGGGCCGCGGGTGAAGGGCGCGATGCCGGGCAGGCCGTCCAGATGCGCCATGCCCTCCAGATCGGCGGCGGTATAGAGCGGCTTGACCGCGATACCCTCCAGCGTGTCCCAGGTCAGGCTGTCGGGGTCACGGCCCTTCAGCTCCGTCTCGGCCAGCTTGCGCCAATCCTGCAGTGTGGGTTTTGTCATGATCCATCCTTTCCTGCGGCCCGTCCTGCCCTATATTCAAAGCATGACGAGGTGCCGATGAAGTTGAAATTTATGATTTTCGTGATGGCGCTTGCCGCCATGGGCCCGGCGCGTGACGCGCCCGCACCCGACGCAGAGGAAGTGCGCGACACCCGGTCGCAGGGCAGTTCCGCCCGCCTGCCACCGGTCCAGAGCCAGCAACCCGCTCCCGACCAACCAGAAACTGACGCGGCGCGTCCCGGCGCCGCGATGCAGATCCTGGACGCGGCCGAGGTGCGGCCGGATGCGTTCCTGTGGACGCAGCGGCCGGTGGTGGTCTTTGCCGACACGCCCGACGATCCGTCCTTCCTGCGCCAGGTCGAATCCCTGCGCAGCGGTGCGGCGGCCCTGGCGGGGCGCGACGTGGTCGTGGTGATCGACAGCGATCCTGCCGCGAACAGCCTGTGGCGACAGCAGCTGCGGCCCCAGGGCTTTTCGCTGTTGGTGATCGACAAGGACGGGCAGGTCAAGATCCGCCGCCCCAGCCCCTGGGACGTGCGCGAGATCGGGCGCGCCATCGACCGGCTGCCGCTGCGACGCCAGGAGGTCGGGCGCGGAAGCCTGCTGCGATAGGCCGCCGGGGCGCGAAACTTGTGGATTTGCGGCGCGTTCCCTATATCATGGACAGCATCGGGCAGGGTGTCCGGTGCTTGAGAGGACAGGATCATGGCCAAATCGCGTACAGACCGCAGCGCCGCATCCGCAGCGCCATCCCATTCCCCGGCAGCCCCGCGCCGCGCCGATATCGGTGCAGCCCGCCCCGAGGCCAAGCCAAAGCCCACCGCCGTCAGCCGCGCCAACGAGATCGTGCGCGCGATCGGATTGCGTCCCATCACCGGTCTCTCCGGTCCGAAGATCGGCTACTGACATCGCGCGCGGCCAGCCGGTCGCGCATCTGGGCCAGTTCCGCAGGCAGGCGCTGCGCCATCTGTGCAACGGACGCCGCCTCATCCGCATCCAGCATCCGGTTCACCGCCTCGGCGCCGCCCTGCAGGCTTTCGGTCAGCACGCGAATGGCCTGGATGCCGGTATCGCGGGTTTCCTCCATCAGCGACAGGTAATCGGCCATCATCTGCGCGGCGCGCGGCGGATCGTTGCGCGCAATGCGGCGCAGGTCCGTGGCCAGCGCGCCCATGATCGATAGCAGCCGGTAATACAGCACGATCGGGTCGATGATCGGTGCGGGCAGGATATGGATATCGGCGATCACCGCACCAAAGATGCGGTCATTCGCATGCTGGGGCAGGGTGGGGACGAAATCGCCCGTGGCCATGCGTGCGATCAGCAGGGCCGCGTCCTCTGGTGTCGGGGTCTGCTGTTCCAGCGCAAAGACATGGGCGCGGATCTCGGCCAGCAGGGCGCGCTGCAGGTCCGTCTCGCGCGCGCGGCGCAGGGCGGCGTCGCGACGGCGGGTCTGGGCCGCGACCACGATCCAGCCGATGGCGACGAACAGGCCGGTGACGACCGCCTGCTGCAATTGCGGGCTGAGATGGGCGTCAAGCGGGGCCATGGGAACCTGCCGTGCGACCCGCGCGTCCTGTCATGACAAGGAGATCGCCGATGACCCGCCTGTGCCTGACTGCCGTGATGGCCCTGTGGCCCGTGATGGCCCCCGCCGATACCGCGCGTGGAGGGGCAGCGCTGACCGTGACACCGGTGGAGGGCGACACGCTGCGCGCGCTGCGCTGGCAGGCGCGCCCGGTTCTGGTGCTGGGCCCGCAGGTGCAGGTCCGGGACCAGATCGCCGTGTTGCAGGCGCAGGCTGCGGCCCTGGCCGACCGTGACGTGGTGTTGCTGACCGATGGCCCGGGCGCCGACGCGCTGGACGCGGGTGCGGGGTTCCGGGTGCTGCTGATCGGCAAGGATGGCGGGGTCAAGCTGGACCAGTCCGACCCCGTCACCGCCGACCGGATCATCGCGCTGATCGACAGCATGCCGATGCGCCGCCGCGAGGCAAACTGAACCCCGGTCATCGCCGCGACCCGGCGGTCAGCGCCGCAAGCCCCGCCGCCAGATGCCCCGCCACCGCCGCGGCCAGCGCCTGACCCACCGTCAGGCGATCGTCCAGCAGCAGCACCAGCGCCCCGCCCCAGATCACCGCCGACAGCGGCAGCGCGATCAGCCAGTACCGAAGGCCCCGCCAGCGCCCGGCCAGCGTGCCGAACACCAGCTGGAACAGCGCCAGCCCCACCAGCGGCGGCAGGACATAGGCCAGCGGCAGGTCTGTCCCGCCCAGGGGAACGGTCGTCCCGCCCGCCACCGCCAGCACGCCCGCCGCCCCGGTCAGGGCGATCAGGGCGGCCAGCAGCCAGGCGGGCAGGGTGCGGATCATTCGAACTCCATGATCACGTCATCGACCTTGAGGCTTTCGCCCGCCGCCGCGTTGACGGATTTGACCACGCCGCGACGTTCGGCGCGCAGGATGTTCTCCATCTTCATGGCCTCGACCGTGGCCAGGGCCTGACCCTCCTGCACCTCGTCGCCCTCCGCCACGTTGACCTTGACGATCAGGCCGGGCATCGGACACAGCAGGAATTTCGACGTGTCAGGCGGAAGCTTTTCGGGCATCAGCCGCGCCAGCTCCGCCGCGCGCGGGCGGCGCACATGCACCTTCAGGTCGGCGCCGCGCATCCGCAGCCGCAGGCCCGCCGGGATCTTGTCGACCTTGAGAACCAGCGGGCGGCCGTCGACCTCCAGCCGGGCCAGCGACTGTCCGGGGCGCCAGTCGCCCTCGACCCGCAGGGTACGCCCGGCGATGGCGACATCGGCGCCGTCGCGATCGGCGCTGATCTGCACGGGCCAGTCATGGCCGCCGGCAAAGACCACCCAATCCTCGCCGACATGGCGCTCGTGATTGTCCAGGCGACCGCTGATCCGGGCGCGGCGGATCTCGGCCACGCGGTGCATGGCGGCGGCAGCGGCGGCCAGGCGCAGCAGGTCATCCTCGAGCAGGGTCGCGCCCTGGAAGCCGTCGGGATATTCCTCGGCGATGAAGGCGGTGGTGATGTCGCCCGCGACGAACTTCGGATGGTCCATCACCGCCGACAGGAAGGGCAGGTTGTGGCCGATCCCCTCGACCTCGAACCCGTCCAGCGCGGTGCGCATCGCCTCGATCGCCTCAGCGCGCGTGGGCGCCCAGGTGCACAGTTTCGCGATCATCGGGTCATAGAACATGCTGATCTCGCCGCCCTCGTAGACGCCGGTATCGTTCCTGACCGCCGCCGCGCCGGTGGGCGCGCCATGGGCCAGCCACTTGCCTCCCGACAGCATCGGCCCCGCCGCCACCTCGACCGGGGGACGATAGCGGGTCAGCCGCCCGATCGACGGCAGGAAGCCGCGATAGGGGTCCTCGGCGTAAAGCCGGCTTTCCATCGCCCAACCGGTGATCTTCAGATCCTCCTGCGCAAAGGGCAGCGGCTCTCCGGCGGCGACGCGGATCATCTGTTCGACCAGATCGACGCCGGTGATCAGCTCGGTCACCGGATGCTCGACCTGCAGGCGGGTGTTCATCTCAAGGAAATAGAAGTTGCGCCGTCCGTCCACGATGAATTCGACCGTGCCCGCGCTGGTATAGCCGACGGCCTTGGCCAGGGCCACGGCCTGGCTGCCCATCGCGGCGCGCGTGGCCTCGTCCAGGAAGGGCGAGGGGGCCTCCTCGATGACCTTCTGGTTGCGGCGCTGGATCGAGCATTCACGCTCGTGCAGATAGACCGCGCCGCCATGCTGGTCGGCCAGCACCTGGATCTCGATATGGCGGGGCTGGGTCACGAATTTCTCGATAAAGATCCGGTCGTCGCCAAAGCTGTTGGCGGCTTCGGATTTCGACGATTCGAACCCCTCGCGCGCCTCGTCGTCGTTCCAGGCGATCCGCATGCCCTTGCCGCCGCCGCCCGCGCTGGCCTTGATCATCACCGGATAGCCGATCTGGGCGCTGATGGCCGCTGCCTCATCGGCATCCGCAATCAGGCCCATATGGCCGGGCACGGTGCTGACGCCTGCCTCCTGCGCCAGCTTCTTGGAGGTGATCTTGTCGCCCATCGCCTCGATCGCGCCCGAGGGGGGGCCGATGAAGACGACGCCCTCGGCCTCCAGCGCCTGCGCGAACAGCCGGTTCTCGGACAGGAAGCCATAGCCGGGATGGACGGCCTCGGCGCCGGTCTGGCGGATGGCGTCCATGATGCGGTCGATCACGATATAGGACTGGTTCGCCGGAGAGGGGCCGATATGGACCGCCTCATCCGCCATCTTGACATGCAGCGCGTTGCGGTCGGCGTCGGAATAGACGGCGACCGTCGCAATGCCCATGCGGCGCGCGGTCTTGATGACACGGCAGGCGATCTCGCCCCGGTTGGCGATCAGGATTTTCTTGAACATGGGCTCCCCCCCAGGACGGCATGTGAAAAGGCCGCCCGGAGCATGACGCTCGGGACGGCCTGGCAGAGTGATGGCGCGACGGGCGCGCCGATCAGGCTGTTACTGGCACAGCTGGAAGTCGTTGCACAGCGCACCGGCAGCACCACCGATGGCCGCGCCGCGGATGACGTTGCCACCGCTGACCGAGGCTGCGGTCGCGCCGACGCCTGCGCCGATGAGCGCGCGGTCGGTGTCGGTGGGGTTGATGCCCTGGGTGCAGCCTGCAACGGCGGTTGCGCCGACAAGGGCTGCGACGGCAAAGAATTTCGGCATGATGAGAGTTCCCTGGTTATGGTGGCAGGAGCGCAACGCGCATCCTGCCGGATCGTTTCACGTCGGTCGCCGAGGCGCCGATCAGCGGCGCTGGCAGACGCCCGCGTCGTCGCACAGCGCGCCGCCGACGGCACCGATGGCCGCACCGGTCGCGATGTCTTCGTTGAGGGCGCGTGCGATGACCGCACCGGCAACCGCACCGCCTGCGGCGCGCTGCGCGTCAGGCGTGATCCCGCCGCCCTGATAGCCGGGTGCGCAGGCAGCCAGACCGGCTGCGACGAATGCCAGACCGGCGACGCGGAGGGTGAAGAGGTTCTGCATGATATGAAGCCTGTATTGATGGGCCCGCTGCGGGCCGGTTGGTGGTGGTGACGGGTTATCGCACGGCCGCACCCCGCGTCAAACTGACATGCGTGTGACATCAAGGGGTTCAGCGCCAAATCGCCCATCAGTCGTCATCCGCCTCGTCGTCGTCCCACGCATCCGTGTCGTCCCAGTCAAAGGCGGGGGCGGCATCGGTCACGAACAGTTCGGGGAAGGCAGCCTCGGCTGCGGTCATGTCGACGCGCAGCATCTGGTCGTAATCGGCGGGATCGAATTCGCCCACCGCCACGACCTCGCGGCCGATCAGCCAGGACAGGCGTCCAGCGTCAAGGTTGCCGCGCGGAAAGGGTTCGTCGCCGAAATTCGCGATCAGCGCGGACAGGAAACCCGCATCGGCGCGCTTGTCGGCGGGCCGGCGGTCCTTGAACCGTTCGCGTCGCGTGATGGGCGTGGCGCCCTTCTTGCGATTCTCGCGACGGATCACGAATTGGAAATCGGTGCCGGGCAGGCGCCCGGGAAAGCCGCGATGCTTTAGCATGGCGTAGCCCCTGTGCTGGGGCGCGCGGGACGGACCGCTGCGCGCGGGCAGGCGGCCCGCCCGCGCGCGATGATCACAAGATGTGGATCAGAACTTGCCGCGATAGACCGGTTCGGTCGTGACGGGGTTGGCCATGGCGCCGGCGGGCGCGGTCGGCACGAACACGTCGTTGGGCTGCTGGCGCTGGCAGGCGGCGAAAGCCGAAACCAGGACGAGGCCGAGGATGATCTTTTTCGACATGAGGACAGTCTCCTGTAGGGCGGGCGGCAATGGGCCCGGCTGCTCGGGGTGTGGTCGGCTTGTTGGGTGGCCGGCCTGCGCGCGATGATAGCCGCAGGTCGCCCGATCAGACAGGGACGCGCGGTCGCGGACGCCAAAGCGCCGCCCCCCTGTGGCCCTGCTGCATCATTCACGATCTTGTGCACCCTGCGCCCGTCCCTGTCCGTCACAGCGGAATGTTGTCGTGTTTTTTCCACGGGTTCGTCAGGCGCTTGCCACGCAGCGACGCAAAGGCCCGCGCCACCCGGCGGCGCGTGCTGCGCGGCTGGATCACCTCGTCGATGAAGCCCTTTTCGGCAGCCACGAAGGGGTTGGCAAAGCGGTCCTCATAGTCCTTGGTGCGCGCCGCGATCTTGTCCGCGTCGTCCAATTCGTTGCGATACAGGATCTCGACCGCGCCTTTGGCGCCCATCACCGCGATTTCGGCGGTGGGCCAGGCATAGTTGAAATCGCCGCGCAGATGCTTGGACGCCATCACGTCATAGGCCCCGCCATAGGCCTTGCGGGTGATGACCGTGACCTTGGGCACCGTCGCCTCGCCATAGGCGAACAGCAGTTTCGCGCCATGCTTGATGACGCCGCCATATTCCTGGCCGGTGCCGGGCAGGAAACCGGGAACATCGACCAGGGTCAGGATCGGGATCTCGAACGCGTCGCAGAACCGCACGAAGCGCGCCGCCTTACGCGAGCTGTCGATGTCCAGGCACCCCGCCAGCACCATCGGCTGGTTGGCCACCACGCCGACGGTCTGCCCCTCGATCCGGATGAAGCCGATGATGATGTTGCCCGCGAAATCCTTCTGGATCTCGTAGAAATCACCCTCGTCCGCGACCTTGGCGATCAGCTCCTTCATGTCATAGGGCTGGTTCGGGTTGTCGGGGATCAGCGTGTCGAGACTGGGCTCGATCCGCGCCGGATCGTCGAAGAAGGGCCGCGTCGGCGCTTTTTCGCGGTTGTTCAGCGGCAGGAAATCGAACAGGCGGCGAATTTCCGACAGCGCCTCGACATCGTCCTGGAACGCACCGTCGGCCACCGACGATTTTTTGGTATGCGTGGACGCACCGCCCAGCTGTTCTGCGGTCACGACCTCGTTGGTGACGGTCTTGACCACGTCCGGACCGGTCACAAACATGTAGGAGGTGTCGCGCACCATGAAGATGAAATCGGTCATCGCCGGCGAATAGACCGCGCCGCCCGCGCAGGGGCCCATGATCACGCTGATCTGCGGCACCACGCCGGATGCCATGATGTTGCGCTGGAACACGTCGGCATAGCCCGCAAGGCTGGCCACGCCCTCCTGGATGCGCGCGCCGCCCGAATCGTTCAGCCCGATCACGGGGGCGCCGTTCTGCATGGCCATATCCATGATCTTGCAGATCTTCTGGGCGTGGGTTTCCGACAGCGACCCGCCGAAGACGGTAAAGTCCTGGCTGAACACATAGACCATGCGCCCGTTGATCGTGCCCCAGCCCGTCACCACGCCATCGCCATAGGGGCGGTCATCCTGCATCCCGAAATCGGTGCTGCGATGGGCGACGAACATGTCGAATTCCTCGAAGCTGTCCTCGTCCAGCAGCAATTCGACCCGCTCGCGGGCGGTCAGCTTGCCGCGGGCGTGCTGCGCGTCGATGCGCCGCTGCCCCCCGCCAAGCCGGGCCTGCTGTCGCCGTTCCTCCAGCTGTTGCAGAATATCCTTCATGGCGGGCCTCCCTGTCGCTTTGCCGGACGGTAGATCGACCGGGCCGCGCGGCAAAGCAGATTCGGGTAAATTTGCAAAGAATGCGGACGTCGCGCGTTGCGAACTGCAACCTTGCAAATTCCGTCCTGCAGCGGCCCCTTGACGGCGGGCCAAAGCGGGGGCAAGCCACGCGGATGGGATTGCAGATCGACATCGCGGCCATCCTGGCCAATCACGCGGCGCTGGCCGCCCATGCCCCGACCGCCCGTGCGGCAGCCGTGGTCAAGGCGGACGCCTATGGCCTGGGCGCCGCCACCGTCGCCCCGGCGCTGTACCGCGCGGGCGTTCGCGACTTCTTCGTGGCCCTGGCGCAGGAGGGGCGGGCCATCCGTCCGCTGCTGCCGCCCGATGCGCGCATCAACGTGCTTTCCGGGCATATGGCGGGTGCTGACCTGACCGGCCTGACCCCGGTCCTGAACAGCCCCGAGCAGTTCTTTCGCGACCGCGCCATGCGCCCCGGCCAGCCCTTTGCGATTCAGCTGGACAGCGGCATGAACCGCCTTGGCATGGAGGCCGCCGAATGGGCCGCCATCCGCGCCGAGGCGCTGGCCGCCGGTCCCGCCTTCATCATGTCGCACCTGGCCTGCGCCGATGAACCTGACCACCCCGCCAATACCGCGCAGCTGGCCACGTTCCGCGCGATGACCGATGGCTGCGGCGTGCCGCGATCGCTGGCGGCGACGGGGGGCATCCTGCTGGGGCCGGATTACCATTTCGACATCGTGCGCCCGGGCGTGGGCCTCTATGGCGGGATGCCCTTTGCCGATGCGCGGGGGGTGGTCACGCTGTCGCTGCGCGTCATCCAGACCCGCGACGTCCGCGCCGGAGAGATGGTCGGCTATGGCGCCAGCTGGCACGCGCCCCGCGACTGCCGCATTGCCACGGTCGATGCGGGCTATGCCGACGGCATCCTGCGGTCGCTGTCGGGCAAGGGTGCGCATCTGTTCGCGGGCGACACGGCCTGTCCCATCGTCGGGCGCGTGTCGATGGATCTGATCACCGTGGACGTGACCGCGCTGGCGACGGTTCCCGACCGGCTGACGCTGATCGGCGCGCATCAGCCCATCGACCGGCTGGCCGATATCGCCGGAACCATCGGATACGAGGTGCTGACCTCTCTGGGGCTGCGCTACGAGCGGACCTATCTGTGACCGCCATCCGCGCGATCGGACGGCCCGCCCTTGCTGCGACCCGCGCCATCGGGGCGGTCGCGCTGTTCGCGGCACGCGGTCTGGCGGGGCTGGGGCCGGGCAGCGGGGCGGCCATCGCGCGCCAGTTGATCCAGATCGGCTGGCTGTCGCTGCCGGTCGTCGGGTTGACGGCGCTGTTCACCGGCGCGGCGCTGGCGCTGCAGATCCATTCGGGCGGGGCGCGGTTCCAGGCCAGCGACGTGGTCCCCGCCATCGTGGCCATCGGCATGGTCCGCGAACTGGGCCCGGTGCTGGGCGGGCTGATGGTCGCGGCGCGCGTCGCCAGCGCCATCGCGGCCGAGATCGGCACCATGCGCGTTACCGAACAGATCGACGCGCTGGTCACCCTGTCGGCCGATCCGATGCGCTGGCTGGTCACGCCGCGCCTGTGGGCGGGGATGCTGTGCGTGCCCGTGCTGGTCGCGGTGGGCGACATCATCGGCATCATGGGCGGCTGGCTGGTGGGGACGACCTCGCTCGGGTTCAACTCGGCCAGCTACATTGCCAACAGCTGGGCCTATCTTGAACCCTGGGACGTGACCTCGGGGCTGATCAAGGGCGCGGTCTTCGGGTTGGTGGTGACGCTCTCGGGCTGCTGGTTCGGGATGCGCGCGGGGCGTGGCGCGGCGGGCGTGGGCCGTGCGGTAACCAATGCGGTCGTCGCCGCCGCCGTGGGGATCCTGGCGGCCAATTTCGTGCTGACGGGGTTGTTCTTCGAATGATCACGCTGCGCGGCCTGACCAAGTCCTTTGGCGACAAGCCCGTCCTGGACGGCATCGACCTCAGCGTCGCTCAGGGAGAGAGCCTGTGCGTCATCGGCCAGTCGGGCACCGGCAAATCGGTGCTGCTGCGCTGCATCCTGGGGCTGGAGGCGCCCGATGCGGGCCAGGTGCTGTGGCAGGGCGCACCGCTGGACCGGCGCCGCTTCATGGCGCAGTTCGGCATGCTGTTTCAGGGCGCCGCGCTGTTCGACAGCCTGTCGGTCTGGCAGAACGTGGCGTTCCGGCTGCGCCAGCGGATGGACGACCGCCGCGCCCGCGCCATCGCGCTGGACAAGCTGGCGCGCGTGGGCCTGGGCCCCGAGGTTTCCGACCTGATGCCCGCCCAGCTGTCGGGCGGCATGGCGAAACGCGTGGGCCTGGCCCGCGCCATCGCCGATGATCCGGCGGTGATTTTCTTCGACGAGCCCACCACGGGGCTGGACCCGATCCGCGCGCGGGCCATCGACGCGCTGATCCGCGGCATCGTGACCGAGACCGGGGCCACCGCCATCACCATCACCCATGACATGGACAGCTGCCGCATCATCGGCGACCGCGTGGCGCTGCTGGCGCAGGGGCGGATCGCGCATGACGGGCTGGTCCGCGACATGGATCGCGCGCCCGCCTTGGCCGCTTTTCTGGGCAGGGCGCCCGTGCAAGGGGGCACGGATGCCGCGTCGTGATGCAACCTTTGCGCCGGTGCCGTCGTTCTGCCACAAACAGGGGCAGTTCCGCCCGAAAGCTGACCAACATCAACTTGTGCGAATCCGACGCGCTTGCCACCATGATCATACCCCTCTGACCAGGAGAGACATTTGGGCCTGACCCCGACGCCACCCGTCACCGCACCTTCGGCCGAAACCCTGCTGGAATTTCCCGACAACCGGTTGCTGATCGACCTGTGCGGTCCCAACGACCGCCATCTGGCCCGGATCGAGGAGGCGCTTGGCGTTCATATCCTGCGCCGTGGCAACCAGATCGCCGTGGTTGGCGGCCCCGAGGCCCAGGCCGAGGCCGCGACCCTGCTGCAAGGTCTTTACGCGCGGCTAGAACAGCACCGCCCCGTCGGTCCCGACGAGGTCGAGGCTGCCCTGCGCATGGGGGTCGAGCCCGCCGCCGACGTCACCCCCGCCGAACAGCTGGAGATGTTCGCCCAGGGCAATTACGAGCTGCGCACCCGCAAGAAATCGGTCGAGCCGCGCACCGACGCGCAAAAGGCCTATGTCCGCGCGCTGTTCCAGAACGAGCTGGCCTTTGGCATCGGGCCTGCGGGCACGGGCAAGACCTATCTGGCGGTGGCGGTGGGCGTGACCATGCTGATCGGCGGGCATGTCGACAAGATCATCCTGTCGCGCCCCGCGGTCGAGGCGGGCGAGCGGTTGGGCTTTTTGCCCGGCGACATGAAGGAGAAGGTCGATCCCTACATGCAGCCGCTGTATGATGCGCTGAACGATTTCCTGCCCGGCAAGCAGATGCAGAAGCTGATGGAGGAAAAGCGCATCGAGATCGCGCCGCTGGCCTTCATGCGCGGACGCACGCTGAGCCGCGCCTTCGTCGTGCTGGACGAGGCGCAGAACGCCACCAGCATGCAGATGAAGATGTTCCTGACCCGCCTTGGCGAAGGCTCGCGCATGGTCATAACCGGCGACCGCACCCAGATCGACCTGCCGCGCGGTATGATGTCGGGGCTGATGGACGCGGAAAAGATCCTCAAGGACGTCAAGGGCATCAGCTTCAGCTATTTCACGGCCGATGACGTCGTGCGCCACCCGCTTGTCGCGCGCATCATCAAGGCGTATGAGATCGAGGACAATGCCGCCCTTGCCCGCGGTGAAACAGAGGAGCCGCGCGGCCAGTATGTCCCGCGCCGCGCGTTCAGAAACGATGCCTGACGAGATTACCGTCGATTGCGTCATCGAGGATGACCGATGGCAGGCCGCCGGTCTTGAGGACCTGGCGGCCCGCGCCGTCCAGGCCGCGCTGAACCATCACGACCTGACCGGAGAGGTCGTCGTCATGGGCTGCGACGATGCGCGCATCGCCGCGCTGAACGCCGATTTCCGGGGCAAGCCGCGCGCGACCAACGTGCTGTCCTGGCCGTCGGTCGAGCATCTGCCCCACGCCCCCGGCGCCATGCCCGAGCTGCCCGACGAGGAAGAGCTGGGCGACATCGCCATAGCCTATGACACCTGCCTGGCCGAGGCCCGCGCCCAGGGCAAGCCGATGGATCACCATGTCCAGCACCTGCTGGTGCACGCGACGCTGCATCTGCTGGGCTATGACCACCAGACCGATCCCGATGCCGAACGGATGGAGGCGGTCGAGCGTACCGTCCTGTCCGCCCTTGGCATTCCCGACCCCTACCAGGAGAAAGACCGATGAATTCCGACAGCCGATTACCCGCCACGGCCCCTGATCTTCATGTCGAGGAGACCCCCGCGATCGCCGTGGACGGTGGCGGAGGAGAGGGCCGCGAGGCTGGCAACGGAAAGGGCTTTTTCGGTCGCGTGCTGTCGGCCCTGACGGGGTCGGAGGCAGGATCGGACGAGGACGGTCAGGACCGCCATGTCGTCGGCACCCCCGGCCTGGGCAACCTGCGCCGGATGCGCGTCGATGACGTGGCCATCCCCAAGGTCGAGATCGTGGCCGCGCCGGTGAACCTGTCGCTGGAGGATCTGGTCGAGATGTTCCGCGAACACGGATTTTCGCGCATGCCGGTGTTTCGCGGCACGCTGGACAGCCCGCTTGGGCTGATCCACCTCAAGGATCTGGCGCTGAAGCACGGTTTCGGCGCGGGCGGCAAGTTCACGCTGCGCCCGATGCTGCGTCCGTTGCTCTATGTGCCGCCCTCCATGCCCATCGGGGTGCTGCTGCAGCAGATGCAGACCAAGCGCATCCACATGGCGCTGGTCATCGACGAATATGGCGGCGTCGATGGGCTGGTTACCATCGAGGACCTGATCGAGCAGGTCATTGGTGAGATCGAGGACGAGCATGACGAGGATGAGGGCGGCCTGTGGGTCCATGAAAAGACCGGCCAATGGCTGGTCCAGGCCCGCGCCCCCGTCGATGCCGTCGAGGCCGAGACTGGCCTGCGTCTGGCCGGCGAGGATGATGAGGATGTCGACACGCTAGGTGGGTTGATCTTCATGCTGGCGGGGCGCGTGCCGCTGCGCGGCGAGGTGATCGCCCATCCGTCGGGCGCCGAATTCGAGGTGGTCGATGCCGATCCGCGCCGGCTCAAGCGCATTCGCCTGCGCATGCCCAGCATCGCGACGCCATCGGATCGCAAGACCGACGCCGCGTGACGGTCAGCTGGCGTCGAAACGCGCCAGCATCGCCTCGTAGAACCGCTCCCTCAGGGGGTCGGTCTCCATCAGGATCTCGTGGCGGGCTCCGGGGATCTCCAGCAGTTCCGATTGCGGCCAGCGCGCGGCGCGGTCGCGGATGGCCTGCGGCGAGACGACCCTTTCCTCGGACCCGAGCGACACCAGCATCGGCACCTCAGGCGAGGGGATGCGCGACAGGCGCGCGCATTCGTTCAGCGCGCGGCTGACCCAGTCGAAGGTCGCGCCGCCGATGGTCAGGTCGGGCCAGGCCACGGCCTCGCGTACCAGGCGCGCCCATTCGTCACCGTTGCACGTCAGCAGGTTGGCGTTGAAGCTCTCGTCCAGCGGATAGGTCGTGGCCGCGCCTCCGCTGCCGGGGGCGGTGAACCCGCCGCGCCCCACGCGTCCGGCCAGATAGGCGATGCCGATGGCCAACCCCTGCTGCACCCGGCGCAGGTTGATACCCCACATCGGCGCCGAGAACACCGCGCTCTGGACCGGCAGGCCGCCTTCCAGTGCGGCTAGCCCGATGCAGCCACCCATCGAATGGGCCAGCAGGTGCCAGGGGCGGGGCAGGTCCAGATCGCGGGCGGCGACCAGCATCTCGACCACGTCGCGCTGATAGTCCGAAAACTCGCGGATATGGCCGGGACGCGGATTGGGCTGCAGCCGGTCCGACAGGCCCTGGCCGCGCCAGTCGATGCACAGCACGTCATAGCCCTCGGCCATCAGGCGATGGGCGACGGGGGCGTATTTCTCGATGTATTCGGTGCGGCCGGGGAACAGCAGCACGCTGCCGCGCCCGCCGTCGGCCGACCAATGCGCGACGCGCAGGCGGACCCCGTCATCCGCCCGCGCCCAAAAGGCGCGGGCCGGCTGCGACCGGTCGTCGGGCAGCTGATGGAACGGGGCCTCCTGCATGCGGCTCAGGACAGTTTCTGACCCAGCTGCATGGCCACGCCCATGTTGCCGTCGATCTTCAGCTTGCCCATCATGAAGGCGGTGGCGGGGTTCACGTCGCCGTTCATGATGCCCTCGAAGGTCTCGCGGCTGGCGGTCAGGGTCACTTCGGCCTCGTCGTCGCCGGCGCGCACGCCGGATTCGTCGATCATGATTGCGCCTTCGTCCTTGATCACGAATTTGGCGGTGCTGTCGAAGCTGTCGATCTTCTCGCTCAGCTTCTCGACGGCCTTGGTCACGACTTCGCTCATTTCACGTCTCCTGATGCGCTTTGTCTGGCGCCCGACCGGCGGGCCGGGTTACACCATCCCTATGAACGCGATCCGCCTGATTTTCCACTCTGCCGTCACGGCATTGCGTCACAACCTTCTGACGATTTTCCTCGTTTTGGCAAGCGTCATGCCGGGCCACGCGGCAGGGCAGGGGCTGGACGACGCCTTCGCCCGCCTGGCCAACCCCGAGGGCGAGGGCTGGCGCATCGCCGAAAGCGACATCCTGCGCGAATGGTCGCGGTCGGGGTCCCCGGCGATGGACCTGCTGCTGCGCCGCGGAGAGACCGCGCTGGACCAGGGCGATCTGGCGGGTGCCATCGGGCATCTGACCGCGCTGACCGACCACGCACCCGATTTCGCGGCAGGCTTTCAGGCGCGGGCGGCGGCCTATGCGATGGACGGACAGTTCGGCCCCGCGCTGGAGGACATCCGCCGCACGCTGGCGCTGGAGCCGCGCCATTTCGCGGCGCTGACGCAACTGGGCGCGATGCTGGAGGAGATGGGCGAGGATGACCGCGCCCTGGCCGCCTATCGCGCCAGCCTGGCCATCCACCCCCACCAGCAAGAGGCGATCGACGGGCAGGCCCGTCTGGAACGCAGGCGCACCGGCACCGATATCTAGGGCATGACCATGAGCACGCGCGGGCGGATCACCGCCATTCTGGGGCCGACCAATACCGGCAAGACCCACACTGCCATCCAGCGGATGCTGAACCACCGATCGGGCGTCATCGGCCTGCCGCTGCGCCTGCTGGCGCGCGAGGTCTATGACCGGATCGTCGCCGCACGCGGCCCCTCTGTCGTGGCGCTGGTCACCGGAGAGGAGCGGATCATCCCCGACCGCGTCCAGTACTGGGTCGCCACCACCGAGGCGATGCCCGACATCGCCACCGATTTCGTCGCCATCGACGAGATCCAGCTCTGTGCCGATCCGCAGCGGGGCCACGTCTTCACCGACCGCCTGCTGCATATGCGCGGCACGCTGGAGACGCTGTTTCTGGGCAGCGGCACCATGCGCCCGGCCATCGCGGCTCTGGTCCCCGAAACCCAGTTCGAGCGGCGCGAGCGGTTCTCGACCCTGACCTGGGCGGGGTCGAAAAAGCTGTCGCGCATGCCTGCGCGCAGCGCCATCGTGGGCTTCAGCGTCGATGATGTCTATGCCATGGCCGAGCTGATCCGGCGCCAGAAGGGCGGCTGCGCGGTCGTGATGGGCGCCCTGTCGCCCCGCACCCGCAACGCCCAGGTCGAGATGTATCAGAACGGCGAGGTCGACTATCTGGTCGCCACCGACGCCATCGGCATGGGCCTGAACCTGGACATCAAGCATGTGGCCTTCAGCGCCACGCACAAGTTCGACGGTAAGCGCGTCCGCTCGCTGTTCCCGCATGAGATGGGCCAGATCGCGGGCCGGGCCGGGCGGCACACCGAATCCGGCACCTTCGGCGTCACCGGAGAGGCCGAGCCGCTGGACCCCGGCCTGATCGACGCGCTGGAGAACCACCGCTTTCAGCCGATCAGCCGGTTGGTCTGGCGCAACGGTCGGCTGGAATTCGGCAGCATGGACCGCCTGGTCGAAAGCCTGGAGGCCGCCCCGGGCCAGGAATTGCTGATCCGCGGACGCGAGGCGGATGACGTGGCGACGCTGAAGATCCTGCGCGATCTGCCCGAGATCAAGGACCGCGTGCAGGGCGGCAAGGATGTCCGCCTGCTGTGGGACGTGTGCCGGGTGCCTGATTTCCGGGGCATTTCCGCGATGGAGCATGCGACGTTGCTGGCGCGGATCTTCGGTTTCCTGCAGGATGGGCACATCCCGGCGGACTGGCTGGCGGGGGCCATAGAACGCATCGACCGGACGGCGGGGGATATCGACGCGATCTCCAAGCGGCTGGCCTATATCCGCACCTGGACCTATGTCGCGCAAAGAACGGGCTGGGTGGCGGACGAAAAGCATTGGCGCGGAGAGACGCGCGCTGTAGAAGACCGCCTGTCGGACGCGCTGCACGCGGCCCTGACCCAACGATTTGTGGACCGGCGCACATCCGTGCTGCTGCGCCGGCTCAAGCAGAAGGAGAGCCTCGTGGCCGAAGTGAACGACAAGGGCGAAGTGACGGTCGAGGGCGAATTCGCCGGCCGTCTGGAGGGCTTCCGCTTTCGCCCCGACCAGACCGCATCGGCGGACGAGGCGCGGATGCTGTCGCGCGCCAGCTATGACGCGCTGAAACCCGAATTCCATCTGCGCGCCGACCGCTTTTACAACGCGCCCGACACCGAGATGGACTATACCGAGCAGGGCGGCCTGATGTGGGGCAGCCAAGCGGTGGGCAAGCTGGTCAAGGGGCCTGACGCGCTGCATCCCGGCGTCGAGGTGTTCGTCGACGAGGAGGCCGGCACCGAGATCGCCGACAAGGTCCGCCGTCGCGCCCAGCACTTCATCGACCGCAAGATTGCCGCCCTGTATGAGCCGCTGCTGACGCTGCAGAAGGACGAGGCGCTGACCGGTCTGGCACGCGGTTTCGCGTTCCGCATGGTCGAGTCGCTTGGCATCCTGTCGCGTGACGGCATCGCCTCCGAGGTCAAGGAGCTGGACCAGGAGGCACGTGGCGCACTGCGCAAGCATGGCGTGCGGTTTGGTCAGTTCACCATCTTCCTGCCCGCGCTGCTGAAACCCGCGCCGACGCGCCTGCGTCTGGTGCTGTGGTCGCTGCACGAGGGTCTGTCGGAATTCCCCGAAAGCCCGCCGCCGGGTCTGGTCACCATCCCGCATCTGCCGGTCGTGCCCGATCAGGTCTATGCGCTGTCGGGCTATCGCCCGGCCGGAGACCGCGCGATCCGCATCGACATGCTGGAGCGGCTGGCCGATCTGCTGCGCGCGCAGGACACGCGCGGCGGCTTTGAGGCCAATCCCGACATGCTGTCGATCACCGGCATGACGCTGGAGCAGTTCTCGGGGCTGATGCAGGGCCTGGGTTATTCGGCCGAGCGGGCCGAGCGTCCCAAGGTCAAGACCTCCGAGCCGGTCGCGGTGGTCCCGGCCCCCGAGGGCGAGCCCTCGGACGCGCCCCTGACCGAAGAGGAATCGGTGCTGGCCGCCGAGACCCGCGCGAAATGGGAGGCCGAGCAGGCCGAAAAGCGTGCGGCAGAGCCGGTGGCCGAGCCTGAGGCCGTCGCGCAGCCCGACGAGGCCGCGCAGCCCGAGGAGGTCGCAGCCCCCGAGGTCGAGGTCTATTACACCTTCAAATGGGCGCCCAAGCCGCGCGGTAACCGTCGCCCCCAGGGCGAGCGTCCGCAAGGCGACCGCCCCCAGGGCGAGCGTCGTGGCCCGCGCCGTGACGCCCCGCGTGAGGGTCAGACCCGTGATGGCGCGGCACCCGCCGGCGACCGCCCGCGTGGCGATGCGCCGCAGGGAGAGCGTCGCGACCGTCAGGGCAAGCCCGGCGGCAAGTTCGGTGGACCCAAGAAGCCCGGCGGCAAGCCCGCCCATCAGGGCCCCAAGACGTTCTCGTCGCGCCCCGAAAAGAAGGCCGATCCCGACAGCCCCTTCGCGATCTTGGCGCAGCTGAAGGACAAGAGCTGAGTTGACCGACGCTGCCGAAGGGCTGCGGCTGGACAAGTGGCTGTTTTACGCGCGGATCTTCAAGACCCGCGGCCTGGCTGCCGCCCGCGTCGAGGCGGGCGGCATCCGCGTGAACGGTCAGCCCTGCCGCAAGCCGGGGCGGGCGGTCAGGGTCGGTGATGTGCTGACCGTCTCGGCCAACCGTCAGGTCCGGGTGCTGCATGTGCGGGAATTCACGGACCGCCGCGGCCCGGCACCAGAGGCGCAGCTGTTGTATCACGAAGATCGCGACGGGTTGATTGATCCGGCCGAACTGTCTAGGTGACAGGTCGACAAGCCCAGACAAGAGCGCCCAGATGACCTATGTCGTGACTGACAACTGCATCATGTGCAAATATACCGATTGCGTCGAGGTGTGCCCCGTGGACTGCTTCTACGAGGGTGAGAACACGCTGGTCATCCATCCCGACGAATGCATCGATTGCGGCGTCTGCGAGCCGGAATGCCCCGCCGACGCGATCCGCCCGGATACCGAACCCGCGATGGAGACCTGGGTCGAGTTCAACCGCAAGTATTCGGAACTGTGGCCGGTGATCACCCGCAAGAAGGACCCGCTGCCCACCGCGACTGAGATGGACGGTCAGCCGGACAAGCTGGACAAGTATTTCTCGGAGGCGCCGGGGGCGGGCGACTGATTCGGACGGCCTGACGGTCCCTGACGCGCCAAACCCTTGATATGGCGGCCCGACGGGAAAAATGCACGGAGGAAAGCCATCGCTTTTTTCCGTGTCATTTTTGTGTTATAGTCTGCTATGTCGCGCGTCCCGCTGCGGGTCGTTTGCCCGCCCTGACGCGCCCCAGACTGCCGCGTTTTCGCCATCTGCCTGGCGGGAACAGACATACATGATCGAAAATGGACCGAGGGTGGCCTGGCCCCCCTGCGGCCCTTTGTGTCCGTCTTTCGGGCGCATGTCAGAGGAAACCAGATGTCGAAAGCCAAGAAGAACGAATTCCGTCCCGATGATTTTGTCGTCTATCCGGCGCATGGCGTCGGTCGCATCGTCTCGATCGACGAACAGGAGGTCGCGGGACTGCGGCTGGAGATGTTCGTGATCTCCTTCGACAAGGACAAGATGACCCTGCGCGTGCCCACCGCCCGCGCCAGCGAGATCGGCATGCGCAGCCTGTCCACCCCCGACCTGATCGACCGCGCGCTGGAGACGCTGAAGGGCAAGGCCCGCGTCAAGCGTGCGATGTGGTCGCGCCGGGCCCAGGAATACGAACAGAAGATCCATTCGGGCGACCTGCTGTCCATCGCCGAGGTCGTGCGTGACCTGCACCGCTGCGACGACCAGCGCGAGCAGTCCTATTCCGAGCGTCAGCTCTATGAGGCCGCGCTGGACCGTCTGACCCGCGAAGTGGCCGCCGTCGGTGGCCTGGACGAGGGCGGTGCGCAAAAGCGCGTGGGCGACGTGCTGATGAGCCGCGCGGCCTGATCCAGGTCCATCGCCATGGCTAGGGGGGGGCGTCCTGCGGGGCGCCCCTTTTCGCATCCCGCCCCGATATGCCGAACGTGGACAACGCCGGGCCGCCTGCCTATAAGGCCCCATCCATTGCAGCATTCGAGGCGCATCATGATCAAGGTCTTCGGCCATACCTCTCCGGACACGGATTCCACCGGCTCTCCCATCATCTGGGCGTGGTATCTGAACGAGATCCGCCAGACCCCCGCCGAGGCCGTCCTGCAGGGCGAGCCGAACACCGAGGCGCTGTGGATGCTGGACCGCTGGAGCCTGACCAAGCCGCGCATCATCACCGACGTGACCGCCGACGACCGCTGCGTCATCGTCGACACCAACAACCCGGCCGAGCTGCCCGCCAGCCTGGACCAGGCCGAGGTGATCGAGATCATCGACCACCACCTGCTGGCCGGCGGCATCAAGACCCGCGCGCCGATCAACATCACCATCCGCCCGCTGGCCTGCACCGCCACCATCATGCACGACCTGATGGGCGAGGACATCGCCCGCGCCCCCGAGGGCATCAAGGGCGCGATGCTGACCTGCATCCTGTCCGACACGCTGGAATTCCGCAGCCCGACCACGACCCCGCATGACCGCGCCGTGGCCGAAAAGCTGGCCGCCGATCTGGGCGTGACCATCGCCGATTTTGCCGCCGAGATGTTCGCCGCCAAATCCGATGTCAGCGCCTTCAGCGACGCGGCCCTGCTGACCATGGACAGCAAGGAATACGAGCTGGGCGGCAAGCAGCTGCGCGTCTCGGTCCTTGAGACGACCGCGCCGCAGGTCCTGCTGGACCGCAAGGATGCGCTGATGGCCGCCATGCCCGGCGTCGCCGCCGCCGACGGTGCCGATCAGGTGCTGCTGTTCATCGTCGACATCCTGAATGAGCAGGCGACGCTTCTGGTGCCCAACGACTTTGTCAAGTCCGTGGCCGAGCGCAGCTTTGGCGTGACCGTCACCGGCGACACCGTGGTCCTGCCCGGCGTCATGAGCCGCAAAAAGCAGATCATCCCGGTCCTGGCCGTCTGATGACCCGCATCATCGCTTCGCTGGCCGAGGTTTCGGCCAGCTATGACGCGCTGTTCTGCGACCTGTGGGGCTGTCTGCACAATGGCCGGCAGCCCTATACCGCCGCCGTTGCCGCGCTGCAGGCGTTTCGGGCGCAGGGCGGCAAGGTCTGCCTGATGACCAACGCGCCCCGGCCGAACCAGTATGTCGTGGCGCAGCTGGACCGCATGGGCGTGCCCCGCGATGCTTGGGATCTGGTCGTCAGTTCGGGCGATGCCGCGCAGGATGCGATGTTCGCGGGCGTGGTCGGGCGGCGCGTGTGGCATATCGGGCTGGACAAGGATCTGGGCTTTTTTGCCGATATCCCCCAGGCTCATCAGGGTGCCGACCCCGTCACCCGCGTCGATCTGGCCGAGGCCGAGGGCATCGTCGCCTCCGGTCCCTTCGACGAGATCAACGAGACGCCTGAGGATTACCGTGACCGGTTTCAGGACGCGATTGCGCGCGGCCTGACCATGCTGTGCGCGAACCCGGACATCGTCGTAGATATGGGCGACACCCGCATCTATTGCGCGGGCGCGCTGGCGCAGTTCTATGAGACGCTTGGCGGCCGGACGCTGTATTTCGGCAAGCCCCATGCGCCGATCTATGACCGTGCGCGGGCGCTGATGGGCCTGGGCCCGGACGCCCGCTATCTGGCCGTCGGCGACGGGATCGCGACCGACATCGCCGGGGCCGAGGCGCAGGGCATCGACAGCATCTTCGTCACAGGCGGCCTTGCGGCGGATCTGTTCGGCGCGGATGTCGAAAACCCCGAGGCCCCGGCGCTGTCCAACTGGCTGATGGCCGAAGGGCGCGTGCCGACCTATGCCATCGGGCGCCTGCGCTGAACGCCAGCGCATCGCCGGAAACCCACGCCCGCAGGTCCGCCTGCGGGTGTTTTTCGTTTTCGGGAGGCGGAATAAAAGATCATCTTATCGCGGAATGTTGAAATAATATTGCCATGGCGATGCCATGCTGCTATGCAGCAATGGAACAGGGAACGGTAGGACGGATGGGCTCCGACATGCTGGACAATTTCGCGCGCGGCACGATCGTCATCGAGGATCTGGAGATCGGCATGACCCGCCATCTGCACAAACAGGTCACCGACCGCGATATCGAGCTGTTCGCCGAGGTCTCGACCGACCGCAATCCGGTGCATCTGGACGAGGCCTATGCCCAAGACACCATCTTTGAAGGACGCATCGCCCATGGGATGCTGACCGCCGGGCTGATTTCCGCCGTGATCGGCGAACAGCTGCCCGGCCACGGCACGGTCTATCTGGGTCAGACGCTGAAGTTCATGGCCCCCGTGCGCCCCGGCGACAGGGTCCGCGCCGAGGTCACGGTTCAGGATATCGACCACGCGAAACGGCGGGTCACGCTTGCAACCCGGTGCCTCGTCGGCGATACGGTCGTTCTGAAAGGCGAGGCGGTCGTGCTGGCCCCAAGCCGCAAGTTCGACTGAAGGGGCGCCCGGCGCGTCCCGTTGGGGGCGCAGTGCAGATCCATCGCGACTGGACCGGATTGCCGACTGATGCGCGTGGCGCCTCGGTGGCCATGGGGAATTTCGACGGCGTCCACAAAGGGCATCGGGCGGTCATCGAGACGGCCCGGGCGGCCTGCGACGCGCCCTTGGGCATCCTGACCTTTGAGCCGCATCCGCGCGAATATTTCGCCCTCGATGCGCCGCCCTTTCGGCTGATGAATTCCGAGGCGCGGGCGAACCGCCTGGCGCGTCTTGGCGTGCAGCAGCTTTATGAGCTGCCCTTTGGCCCGGTGCTGGCGGGGCTGACGCCCGAGGCCTTTGCCCGCGAGGTCCTGGCCGAGGGTCTGGGCATCGCCCATGTCACCGTCGGCGCCGATTTCTGCTTTGGCCAGAACCGCGCCGGGACCGCGCAGACCCTGACCGAACTGGGCCAGGCCCTGGGCTTCGGCGTGACCATCGTGCCGCTGGTCGGCGCGGATGAGGGGGAATACAGCTCGACCGCGATCCGGGCGGCGCTGGCGCAGGGCGACACGCATGGCGCGCAGCGGATGCTGGGCCATTGGCACCGCATCGAGGGCGAGGTGATCCACGGCGAAAAGCGGGGCCGCGAGCTGGGCTGGCCCACCGCCAACATGGCGATGGACGGGCAGCACCTGCCGCGGCTTGGGGTCTATGCGGTGCTGGTCGACATCCTGACCGGGCCGGACCGGGGGCCGTGCCAAGGGGTCGCATCCCTTGGGGTGCGTCCGATGTTCGGGGTCAACACGCCCAATCTGGAGGTCAACCTGTTCGATTATTCTGGCGATCTGTACGGTCAGCACCTGTCCGTGGCGCTGGTCGATTTCCTGCGCGATGAGGCGCGGTTCGACGGGCTGCCCGCGCTGATCGCGCAGATGGAGCAGGATGGCGCCGATGCGCGCCGCCTGCTGTCGGGCCGCTGATGCGCGATCGGTTCTGGGAGCTGCCTTTGCCTCAGCTGGCCCGCGACGAGTGGGAGGCGCTGTGCGACGGCTGCGGCAAGTGCTGCCTGAACAAGATCGAGTTCGAGGACACGAACGAGCTGGCCTTTACCCGCGTCGCCTGCAAGCTGCTGGACGGCGATGCCTGCCGCTGCAGCAGCTATCACAACCGCCATGACTATGTACCCGATTGCGTCGTGCTGACCCCCGCCAAGATCAACGAGGTCGCCTGGTGGCTGCCCGCGACCTGCGCCTATCGGCTGCGCCACGAGGGGCGGCCGCTTTACGATTGGCACCACCTGATCTCGGGCTCGACCGAGACCGTCCATCAGGCGGGGGTCAGCGTCCGCGGCTGGACCATCAGCGAGCTGACCGTGACCGAGGACGATTGGGAAGACCACATCATCGAGGATCTGTCGTGAATTTTGCATCGGACAACGCCTATTCCGCCCATCCCGCCGTTCTGGCCGCCCTGTCAGAGGCCAACTCCGGCGCGGTGATGGGCTATGGCGCCGACCCGGTGACCGCCCGCGCCGAGGCCGCGATCCGCGATCTGCTGGAGGCGCCCGACGCCGTGGTGCGGTTCGTGGCCACGGGCACGGCGGCCAATGCGCTGGTCTGCGCGCAGCTGGCGCCGTCCTGGGGGCGCATCTACTGCCATCAGGACGCCCATATCGAGACCAGCGAATGCGGTGCGCCCGAGTTCTTTTCCCATGGCGCCAAGCTGATCACCCTGCCGGGGCAGGGCGGCAAGCTGACCCCCGACACCCTGGCGCAGGCCGTCCATGTCGGCGCGGGCGTGGGGCTTAACGGCGGTCTGAACGCGCTGGTCTCGATCACCAACGCCACGGAATGGGGCACCGTCTATACCCCCGATGAGGTCGCGGACCTGGCGCGGGTGGCGCATGACGCGGGCCTGCCGCTGCATCTGGACGGCGCGCGGTTTGCCAATGCGGTGGCGACCTTGGGCTGTTCGGCGGCGGATCTGACCTGGCGGGCGGGCGTGGACGCGCTGTGCCTGGGCGGGACCAAGAACGGCGCGATGGGGGCCGAGGCGATGGTGTTTTTCGACCCCGCCCGCGCTGAGGGTTTTGACTATCGCCGCAAGCAGTCGGGCCATGTGCTGTCCAAGAACCGCTATCTGTCCGCGCAGATGCTGGCGCTTGCGACGGATGGGCTGTGGCTGGATCTGGCCGCGCGCGCCAATGCCAAGGCGCAGGTGCTGGCGCAGGCCGTGACCGAGGGCGGCGGACAGCTGTTGCAGGCGGTCCAGTCGAACGCCGTCTTTGCCGCGATCCCCAAGGCGGCGCATGATCGCGCGCAGGCGGCGGGCGCGCTGTATTATCTGTGGCCCGACAAATCCGCCGAAGGTCTGGACCCGGTGCCCGTGCGGCTGGTCTGTGCCTGGGATACGCCCGATGCGGATGTGGCGGGGCTGGCCGCGATCCTGCGCGGCTAGGCGCGCAGCGCGTCCGCCAGCAGTTGCAGGGCGTGCTCCACAGTCGCGGCGCGCACCCGGTGGCGACCGATCGCCCCGAATTCGACGGTCTGGGTGCGCGTGCCAAAGGGCTGGCTGATGCCAAAGCAGACACGGCCTTCGGGCTTGTGTTCCGACCCGCCCGGCCCGGCGATGCCGGTCACCGATACGGCAATGCCCGCCTCGGAATGGCGCAGCGCGCCCTCGGCCATCTGGGCGGCGATCTGTTCGCTGACCGCGCCATGCGCCTCCAGCGTGTCGGGGCGGATATCCAGCATCTGCACCTTGGCCGCGTTGGAATAGGTCACAAAGCCCCGGTCGAAGGCGTCGGAGGAGCCCGGCACCTCGGTCAGGGCGCCGGCGATCAGCCCGCCGGTGCAACTCTCGGCGGTGGCGATGCGGATGCCGCGGGCGCGGGCGGCGGCCAGTACCTCTGCCGCGGCGGTCACATCAGCACCCCATGCGCCAAGGCTGCGGCGGCCATCGTGGCGATCGCGGCAAAGATCCCGGCCCACAGATCGTCCAGCATCACCCCCGCCGCGTCATGGCGACGGTCGGCCCGGCCGACCAGCCACGGCTTCCAGATATCGAACAGGCGAAAGAACAGGAACGCCGCGACCCAGCCCGGCCAGGGAAAGCTGTCGGCGGGCAGACCGGCATGCCAGAACCCGAAGGAGGGCGCCATCAGCGCCAGCCACTGGCCCGCGACCTCGTCGATGACGATCTCGCTGCGGTCGGGGTCGTCCATGCCGGCGGTGTATCGCGGCACGACCCAGAACCCCAGCAGGATCACCAGCCCCGTGGCCAGCGCCAGCAGCGGGAAATGCCCGATGCGGTGCATGATCAGCCCCATGGCGACCGCGACCGCCGAGCCCCAGGTGCCGGGGGCGGGGCGCAGCAGGCCCGAATAGAACCAGGTGGCCAGCAGGCGGTCCATGGTCATTCCTTGATCAGGGTAGCGGTGGCGATGGCGGCGATGCCCTCGCGCCGCCCGGTGAAGCCCAAACGTTCGCTGGTCGTGGCCTTGACGCTGATGCGGGCGGCGTCCAGGCCCATGATCTCGGCCAGGCGATGGGCCATGTCCAGGGCGTGGGGGCCGATCTTGGGCGCCTCGCAGATCAGGGTGACGTCGGCATTGCCGATGCGGAAGCCCTTGTCGCGGGCAAGGCTTGCCGCATGGGCCAGAAAAATCGCGCTGTCCGCGCCCTTCCATTGCGGGTCCGAGGGCGGGAAATGCCGCCCGATATCGCCCTGCGCCAGCGCGCCATAGATCGCGTCGGTCAGGGCGTGCATGCCCACATCGGCATCCGAATGGCCCAGCAGGCCCGCATCATGCGGCACGCGGATGCCGCACAGCGTCACATGGTCGCCCGGCCCAAAGGCGTGCACGTCATAGCCATTGCCAAGGCGGATATCCATGTCGGTCCCCAGACTGCGTTCGGCCCGCGCGAAATCGGCGGGGAAGGTTATCTTCAGATTGTCCTCGGAACCGGGGGTGATCGCAACCTCCATCCCGGAGCTGAGGGCCAGTTCCACGTCATCGGCGGCATCGGACGGGTGATGGCGATGCGCGGCAAGGATCCTGGTCAGGGCAAAGCCCTGCGGCGTCTGCGCCCGGAACAGCCCGTCGCGTGGGGCGGTGGCGGTCACGCGACCCCCCGCGCCGCGCCACAGCGCGTCTGAGACGGGCAAGGCGGGGGCCGCGGCATCCGCGCCCGCCTGCAGTGCGTCGATCACCCCCCGGATCACCGCATCGGGGACCAGCGGGCGCGCGCCGTCATGGATCAGGACGTGGCTGACCTGACCCTCCAGCGCCTCAAGGCCCGCGCGCACGCTGGCGGCGCGGGTCTGCGCGCCCGCAACGATGGTGACGGCCCCGGCATAGCGGTCGATGGCCTGGCCCATGTCATCGGGATGCACGACCAGAACCACGCGGTCGAACCCGGCAAAGGCCGCTAGGGTGCGGTCCAGAACCGGCTGCCCGGCCAGGTCGCGCCACTGTTTCGGCGTGCCGCCACCCGCGCGCGTGCCGCGCCCGGCGGCGGTGATCAGCGCCGCAAAGCCGCGCGGGGCGCGGATCATGCGTGGTCGGGCATGTCGCCCCTGATCGCCGCGGCAAAGGCCGTCCGGTATAGGGTGGACAGGTCAGTCAGGGGCGCGCTGTCGCCGCCCAGATCGACCGCCGTGCCGCCAAAGCGGCCGACGGTGGCGATGGGCACGCCCGCCGCCTGCGCGGCCTTGGTCAGCGCCGCGGCCGCATCGGGGGTGCAGGCGACCAGATAGCGGGCCTGATCCTCTCCGAACAGCTGGGCGATGTCGGCGCTGTCCAGCGTGACGCCCAGGCCCGCGGCCTCGGCCATCTCGAAGGCGGCCAGGGCCAGTCCGCCATCCGACAGGTCGGTGGCCGAGGACAGATGCGCCCGCTGCGCGCGAAGGAATTCGCCATGCTTGCGTTCGGCGTCCAGATCGACATGCGGCGCGTCGCCCGCCTCGATGCCGAATGCGTCGAAGGCCAGTGCGGATTGCTCCAGATGGCCCTGCGTGGTGCCGATGACCAACGCCAGGTCGCCCTCGGCCGGCAGGCCCGCGATGATGTCGTCCAGATCCGCGATCAGACCGACACCGCCGATGGTGGGGGTGGGCAGGATGCCTTTGCCATCGGTCTCGTTGTACAGCGACACGTTGCCCGACACGATGGGGAAATCCAGCGCGCGGCAGGCCTCTCCGATGCCTTGGATGGCACCGACCAGCTGGCCCATGATCTCGGGCTTTTCCGGGTTGCCAAAGTTCAGGTTGTCGGTGGTGGCCAGGGGCAGGGCGCCGACGGCGGTCAGGTTGCGCCAGGCCTCGGCCACGGCCTGACGACCGCCCTGAACCGGGTTCGCCTTGACATAGCGGGGGTTCACGTCGCTGGTGAAGGCCAGCGCCTTGCGGGTGCCGTGCACGCGGACCACGCCCGCGCCCATGCCGGGACGGCGGATCGTGTCGGCGCCGACCTGCGTGTCATACTGCTCCCAGACCCAGGCCTTGTAAGCGTGGTTCGGGCTGCCGATCAACGCGCGCAGGGCCGCGATGGGGGCAATGGCGGGCAGGGCCGGGGCAGGGGCGGCCGGCGGGGTCGCGACCCAGGGGCGGTCGTATTCCGGCGCGCTGGAGGACAGCTTGGACAGCGGCAGGTCGGCCATGACCGCGTTGCCGTGCAGGATCAGGAACCGGTCCTCGGGGATCGTCTCGCCCACGATGGCGAAATCCAGGTCCCATTTCGCAAAGATCGCGCGGGCCACGGATTCCATGTCGGGCTTCAGCACCATCAGCATCCGCTCCTGCGATTCCGACAGCATCATCTCATAGGCGGTCATGTTGGTTTCGCGCTGCGGCACGTGGTCCAGGATCAGCTTGATCCCCAGACCGCCCTTGTCGCCCATCTCGACCGCCGAACAGGTCAGGCCCGCAGCCCCCATGTCCTGGATCGAGATGACGCTGCCCGAGGCCATCAGTTCCAGGCAGGCCTCCAGCAGGCATTTCTCGGTGAAGGGATCGCCGACCTGGACTGTGGGACGCTTGTCCTCGATCGTGTCGTCGAATTCCGCGCTGGCCATGGTGGCGCCGCCGACGCCGTCCCGCCCGGTCTTGGCGCCCAGATAGACGACCGGCATCCCCACGCCCGAGGCTGCGGAATAGAAGATCTTGTCGGCATCGGCCAGACCCGCCGCAAAGGCGTTGACCAGGCAGTTGCCGTCATAGCTGGGGTGGAAACGGACCTCTCCGCCCACATTGGGCACGCCGAAGGCGTTGCCATAGGCGCCGATGCCCTCGACCACGCCCTTGACCAGATGCGGCGTCTTGGGGTGATCCGTGCGGCCAAAGGACAGCGCGTCCATCGCGGCGATGGGGCGCGCGCCCATGGTGAACACGTCGCGCAGGATGCCGCCCACGCCGGTCGCGGCGCCTTGATGGGGTTCGATATAGCTGGGGTGGTTGTGGCTTTCCATCTTGAAGACCACGGCCTGGCCGTCGCCGATATCGACCACGCCCGCGTTCTCTCCGGGGCCGCAGATGACCTGCGGGCCTTCGGTGGGCAGGGTGCGCAGCCATTTCTTGGACGACTTGTACGAGCAATGCTCGTTCCACATGGCGCTGAAGATGCCCAGTTCGGTGAAGGTCGGTTCGCGGCCGATGATCTCCAGGATGCGCTGGTATTCGTCGGGCTTGAGCCCGTGCGCGGCGATCAGTTCGGGGGTGACCTGGGGTTCGAGCATGATCAAGCCTTCCTGCGCATGAAATCACGCGCCTTTTAGGCGCTGGCGACGCGCATGGAAAGGCCGCAGCGACAGGGCCCGGGACAAAAAAAAGCCGGGCACGAGGCCCGGCTCAAGTCCAACAGGGAGGTAGAAGGTGATAAGCGATTACGCTCAACATCGCCTTCTTCGCCCGATCTATGTGCAGAGTGTGAACGCTTCAAGACATTTGGGGCTGCAGATGCAGCATAGCGGCCATGCAGTGGCGTAATGGCTACACGCATAGGCTGTATTTTGCCGAATCGGCGTCGCGAAATGCCTTTGTCTTGGGCAGGTCAGGCCTGTCCGGCCTCGCTTTGATGGCGGCGATAGGCCTGGATCTCGTCCAAGACGAAATCGCGGAACACCGCGACCCGCCGGGTCTGGCGCAGTTCCTCAGGATAGGCCAGGAACACCGGCACTTCGCCCGATTCGACGTCGGGAAAGACGCGGACCAGCGACGGGTGGTCCGCCGTCAGGTAATCCGGCAGGACGCCGATGCCCAGATTGGCCAGAACCGCCTGCAGCACGCCGAAATAGTTGTTCACCGTCAGCGTCGATCCGACATTCTGTGCCATCAGTTCCTGCACCAGACGTGCGCCTGCGGCGACCTGGGGCTGGTCGGGTTTCTGGCAGATCAGGCGGTGGTTGGACAATTCGGCCAGTGTCGCCGGGTTGCCGCGCGCCGCGATATAGTCGGGGCTGGCATAGAGGCGCATGCGGATGTTCAGCAGCCGCCGACGGATCAGGTCGGACTGGCTGGGCTCCTTCATGCGGATGGCGACGTCGGCCTCGCGCATGGGCAGGTCCAGGACGCGCTCCTCCAGCAGCAGGTCGATGCGCAGGTCGGGGAATTTCTCGTACAGCTTGACCAGGCGCGGGGCCAGCCACAGCGTGCCGAAACCGACGGTGGCGGTGACCTTCAGTTCGCCAAAGACGTTTTCCTCGCTGTCGCGGATGCGGGCCGAGGCGCCGTCCAGCTTGCGCGACATGGAGGACGTCGCTTCGAACAGCAATTCGCCCTGCTCGGTCAGAATCAGGCCGCGGGCGTGGCGATGGAACAGCGTCGTCCCAAGCGCCTCCTCCAGCGCCCGGATCTGGCGGCTGACGGCCGATTGCGACAGATGCAGGGTGTCGCCCGCATGCGTCAGGCTGCCGGCATCGGCCACCGCGTGAAAGATTCTGAGCTTGTCCCAGTCCATCCCGGTTACAATCCTGTCATAACAGCCATGCGCTTTTTGCAGACCTAACCTGCCCCTGCGATTCCGGCAAGGTCACGCCAAGGAAAGAATTTCCGCTTCGTCGGTCAGTAATTCTGACCTATAATACCCGCGGAGGCCTTTGGGCATGGGAGGAGAGGGTGATGAGCAAGCAAGAATTCTCATTGGCGGATCGGTTCGATCTGTCGAAGAAACACGTGCTGTTGAACGGGACGCAGGCATTGGTGCGGCTGATGCTGATGCAATCGGCACGCGACAAAGCGGCGGGACTGGATACGGCGGGGCTTGTCACCGGCTATCGCGGATCGCCTTTGGGCAGCGTCGATCTGCAGATGACCCGCGAGGCCAAGCGGCTGGCCGCGGCGCAGGTGCTGTTCCAGCCCGGCCTGAACGAGGATCTGGCCGCCACCGCCATCTGGGGCAGCCAGCAGGCCGAGCTGCGCGGCGAGGGGCGCCATGACGGCGTCTTTGCGCTGTGGTATGGCAAGGGCCCGGGCGTCGACCGGTCGGGCGACGTGATGCGGCACGGCAACATGGCCGGATCGTCGCGCCACGGCGGCGTCGTGATGGCGATGGGCGACGATCACACGGGCGAAAGCTCGACCGTGCTGCATCAGTCGGACTGGGCGATGATCGACGCCTATATCCCCGTGCTGTCGCCTGCCGGGGTGCAGGAGATCCTGGATTACGGCCTGTATGGCTTTGCGCTGTCACGCTATGCGGGGGTGTGGACCGGTCTGAAGACGATGAAGGACACGGTCGAGGCGACATCGGTCGTCGACGGCGATCCGTTCCGACTTCAGTTTGTCACGCCTGACCGGGTGCTGCCCGAGGGCGGGCTGAACATCCGTCTTGGCGACACGCCCGTCGCGCAGGAGGCGAGGATGATCGACCACAAGCGGTGGGCGGCCGAGGCGTTCAGCCGCGCGAACCGCATCGACCGCAAGGTCTGGGGCAAGACGGGGGCGCGGATCGGCTTTGTCGCGGCGGGCAAGAACTGGCTGGACCTGGTCCATGCGCTGTCCCTGCTGGGCATCGACGAGGCCGAGGTCGAGCGTTTGGGTCTGACCACCTACAAGGTCGGGCAGACCTGGCCGATGGACATGAAGTCGATTCAGGAGTGGTCCGAGAATCTGGAGCTGATCATCTGCGTCGAGGAAAAGCGCAAGCTGATCGAGGTCCAGTTGAAGGAGGCGATCTTTGACAACCGCCACGGCCGCCGCGTTCATGGCTGGAAGCATGACCGCACCGGAGAGGAGCTTTTCCCCGTCCGCTATGCCCTTGACCCGGTGATGATCGCGCAGAAGATCGGCGGCATCCTGATCGAGGAAGGGCGCGGGACCGAGCGTCTGCGCGCCGGGCTGGATCGTCTGAACGCAGTGCGCCGCAACGACAACGCCCCCGAGATTGCGACCCGCACGCCGTGGTTCTGTTCGGGCTGTCCGCATAACAGCTCGACCAGGCTGCCTGAGGGCAGCCGCGCCTATGCCGGGATCGGCTGCCATTACATGGTGCAGTGGATGGGCCGCGAGACCGAGGGCGTCACCCATATGGGCGGAGAGGGTGCCAACTGGATTGGCGAGGCGCCGTTCAGCACCAGAAATCATGTCTTTCAAAACCTTGGCGACGGAACCTATAATCATTCTGGGTTGCTGGCGATCCGGGCCGCACTGGCTGCGGGCACGAACATCACCTACAAGATCCTCTATAACGACGCTGTCGCGATGACCGGCGGGCAGCCGAACGAGGGCGGCCTGACCGCCCCGCAGATCGCCCGCGAGCTGGTCGCCATGGGCGTTGGTACCGTCGTCGTGGTGCACGACGAAAAGGAGGACGTCGATCAGGCCCAGTTCCCCAAGGGCCTGCGGTTCGAGGAGCGGGCCGCGATGATGACCGTCCAGCGCGATCTGGAGACGGTGCCGGGCGTCAGCGCGATCCTGTATGTGCAGACCTGCGCGGCCGAGAAGCGGCGGCGGCGCAAGAAGGGTCAGTTCCCCGACCCCGACCGCCGCATCTGGATCAACCCCGAGGTCTGCGAGGGCTGCGGCGACTGTTCGGTCCAGTCGAACTGCGTGTCGATCGTGCCGCTGGACACGGAACTGGGCCGCAAGCGCCAGATCGACCAGTCCAGCTGCAACAAGGATTTCAGCTGCGTGAACGGCTTCTGCCCCAGCTTCGTCTCGGTCAAGGGCGGCAAGCTGCGCAAGCCCAAGGCCGAAGCGTTCGATCTGCCCGACCTGCCGCTGCCCGCGCTGCCGGTGATCAACGGAACGCATAACATCGTCATCACGGGGGTCGGCGGCACGGGCGTCGTGACCATCGGCGCGGTGCTGGCGCAGGCCGCGCATATGGACGGCAAGGGCGCGGGCATGATGGAGATGGCGGGTCTGGCCCAGAAGGGGGGCGCGGTGCACATCCACCTGCGCTTGGCCGAACGGCCCCAGGACATCAGCGCCATCCGCGTGGCCGTAGGCGAGGCCGATTGCGTCATCGGCGGCGATCTGGTCGTGACGGCGGGGGCCAAGACCGTGGGCCTGATGACGCAGGGCCGCACCGGGGCCGTGGTGAACGACCACGAGATCATCACCGGCGATTTCACCCGCTTTCGCGATTTCCAGGTGCCGTCCGACCGGCTGCGCTTGTCGCTGCAGGCGCGGTTGGGCGACCGCGTGGCGTTTCTGGACGCGAATGATCTGGCGCTGCGGCTGCTGGGGGATTCGATCTATTCGAACATGCTGGTTCTGGGGGGGTGCTGGCAGCAGGGGCTGATCCCGCTGTCGCTTGAGGCGATCATGGAGGCGATCCGCCTGAACGGCGCCCACGTCGAGGCGAACCAGCGCGCCTTCCAGATCGGCCGGTGGGCCGTGGCCTTTCCCGATCAGGTCCGCAAGCCGGCAGAGGTCACCGCGCTGCCGGTCGATCCGGTGGCCTATCGGGCCGACCGGCTGGTCGGCTATCAGGGCCGGCGGCTGGCCAAACGCTATCGCAAGCTGGTCGATGCGGCGCCCGCGGCCCTGCGCGACAGCGTCGCAAGAAGCTATTACAAGCTGTTGGCGTATAAAGATGAATACGAAGTCGCGCGACTGCATCTGACCACCGCCGAACAGGTCGCCGCCCGGTGGGAGGGCGATGTCCGCCTGTCGCTGCATCTGGCGCCGCCGATGCTGACCGGCACGGACGCCAACGGCCGTCCCCGCAAACGCGAGTTCGGCCCCTGGATGCTGCGCGCGTTCCGGGTGCTGGCCGCGATGAAGGGGCTGCGGGGAACGCCGCTGGACCCCTTTGGCTACAGCGCCGAACGCCGCCGCGAACGGGCGATGATCCGGGAATACGAGGCCGACATGGCGCAGCTGTTTGCGACCGTCACCGACGCGATGATGCCGGTCGCGATCGAGCTGGCCGAGCTGCCCCTGGGCGTGCGCGGCTATGGCCCGGTTAAGGACAAGGCGGCCGATCAGGCGGCCGAGCGTCGGGCCGAGCTGTGGGCCCAGCTGCGCGCCGGTCACGCACCCATCCGTGAAGCCGCTGAATGATCTGGATCATTTCCAAATCCCGCCTGGCCCCTTATGAAGGGCGCCACGCGGAGCGGGAGGTCTGACCATGGCGGTAGGGGTGTTTGATTCGGGACTGGGCGGTCTGACCGTCCACCGCGCCATTGCCGCGCGTCTGCCCGACCTGCCGCTGGTCTATCTGGGCGACAATGCGCATGCGCCTTATGGCGTACGCACCGCCGACGACATCTTTGATCTGACCTGCCAGGGCGTCGAGCGGCTGTGGGCCGAGGGCTGCGATCTGGTGATTTTGGCTTGCAACACCGCCAGCGCCGCCGCCTTGAAGCGCATGCAGGAGACCTGGCTGCCTGCGGACAAGCGGGTCCTGGGCGTCTTTGTGCCGATGATCGAGGCGCTGACCGAGCGGAACTGGGGCGACAATTCGCCGCCCCGCCGCGTGGCCGTGAACAACGTGGCCCTGTTCGCCACCCCCGCGACCGTCGCCAGCCGGGCATTTCAGCGCGAGCTGGCCTTCCGCGCCGTGGGCGTCGATGTCGAGGCCCAGCCCTGCGCGGGTGTCGTCGACGCCATCGAGATGGGCGACGAGCAGCTGGCCGAGGCGCTGGTCACCAGCCATGTCGAGGCCCTCAAGCGGCGCATGCCCCACCCCGAGGCCGCGGTGCTGGGCTGCACCCATTATCCGCTGATGGAGGACGCGTTCCAGCGCGCCCTGGGCCCCCAGGTCAAGGTGTTCAGCCAAGCGGGGCTGGTCGCCGAGAGCTTGGCCGACTACCTGACGCGCCGCCCCGAATTCCTGGGCAGCGGCACCGAGACGAAGTATCTGACCACCGGCGATCCGGTCCGGGTCGGCGGCAAGGCCACGCAGTTCCTGCGCCGCGCGATAGCGTTCCAGACCGCCTGACAGGAGAACCCCATGGCCGGCATGAAATCCCTCAAGAAACAGCGCCGCATCCAGATCATCGCGGCCGCCGCCGTGACGTTGACGGTGGCCACCGGGCTGATCGGTTACGCCATGAGCGACGGGATCAACCTCTATCGCTCGCCCAGCCAGGTCAGCGAAGCGGCGCCGGAACCCGATGAGTTCTTTCAGCTGGGCGGGCTGGTCAAGGAGGGCTCGATCGTGAACGGCACGGGCGTGGCCTTTGACTTCGTCATCACCGATGGCGCGGTCGAGATACCCGTGGCCTATGTCGGCGGCTCTCCGCGCCCGGATCTGTTCAGCGAGGGGCAGGGCACCATCGCCAAGGGCTGGTATCGCGACGGCCGCTTCGAGGCGCGCGAGATCCTGGCCAAGCACGACGAGACCTACATGCCGCGCGAGGTGGTCGAGACGCTCAAGGCCACCGGCGTCTATCAGGAGCCCGGCACCTGACGCAACGCGCGCAGGGTTAACGACAGGTTAACCCGCCCGCCCCAGCATCCCCCGATGCGGCCGGACCCCGGTCGCGCGACGAAAAGGGGGATGCCATGCCAAGCGTCGAACAGATTGCCCGAGAGATCGTCGCCCGCGAGGGCGGCTATGTGAACGACCCGGACGATCCGGGCGGGGCCACGAATTACGGCGTGACCATCGGCACGATGCGCGCCCTGGGGATGGACCTGAACCGCGACGGACGCGTCGACGCCGCCGACGTCCGCGACCTGACCCGCGCCCAGGCCGAGCAGATTTTTGTCGAGCATTACTTCCGCAAGCCGCGCCTGGCTGAACTGCCCGGCCCGTTGCAGGCCAGCGTCTTTGACATGTATGTCAATGCGGGCGCCAATGCGGTCAAGATCCTGCAGCGGCTGGTGACGCGCATGGGGTTTCGCGCCACCGATGACGGCGTCGTGGGTCCGCGCACTATCGCCGCCGTGACGGATGCCGCTCAGGCCGCGCCGCAGCATCTGGCGGATGCCTATGGCATTGCGCGACGCAACTACTATTACGCGCTGGCCGATCAGCGTCCCGCCAGCCGCAAGTTCGCCCGCGCGAAATCGGGCGGCAAGGGCGGCTGGATCACCCGCGCCGAGGAGTTCATCGCCCCCCGCTATCACCTGACCGATGCCGAACACCGCACGAGGACGTCGAAATGGGCCTGATCGACCGCTTTCTGGGGGTTGCGCCCTCCATCACCGCGCTTGGCAGCGCCGCGACCGGCATGGCCGAGGTCTTCACCCAGAACGCCACCCGCCGGATGGAGCTGGACGAGGAGGCCTATGCCCGCGCCATCGGCCAGCACGGGCAGGAGTTCATGGTGCCGCGCCAGGGCTGGTTCGACGGCTTTGTGAACGCCCTGAACCGGCTGCCACGGCCGCTGCTGGCCCTGGGGACGATGGGTCTGTTCGTCTATGCGATGGCAGAGCCGGTGGGCTTTGCCCTGCGCATGGACGGGCTGCAGCGCGTCCCCGAGCCGCTGTGGTGGCTGCTGGGGGCCATCGTGGGGTTCTATTTCGGCGCCCGCGAGGCGCATCATTTCCGCCACCGCGTCTGGCCCGCCCGCGTGACCGAGGAGACCACCATCGTCCCCGGCACTACCCCCGCGCCGGTGGCCGCCCCAGTCGCGCGGCCCGATGACGACTTTGCCGATAACGCCGCGCTGCGCGACTGGCTGGCGTCGCTGCGCGAATAGGCCGCAGCCCTGCACGGGAAACTGATGGATCGGGACGAAGGGGGGGCTTTTCCCGCCTTCGTCCCGACTCTATGCTGTGGGCAACAGAGGATGCCCGCAAATGATCGCTGAACTAGGCCATTTCGCCCTGATCCTGGCCTTCATGGTCGGGATCTATCAGATGACGGTGCCGATGATCGGCGCGGCCAAGGGCTGGCACGGCTGGATGGACAGCGCCCGCCCCGCAGCCCTGGCGCAACTGGTGCTGATGGCCATCAGCTTTGCCGCGTTGACCGTGGCCTTTGTCACGTCCGATTTCTCGGTCCGGCTGGTCTATGAGAACTCTCACACCGCCAAGCCGCTGATCTACAAGATCAGCGGTGTCTGGGGCAACCATGAGGGCTCGATGCTGCTCTGGGTGCTGATCCTGGCGCTGTTCGGCGCGGCCGCGGCGCTGTTCGGCGGCAACCTGCCGCCCAGCCTGCGGGCGCGGGTTCTGGGGGTGCAGGCCTCGGTCACGGTGGCCTTCTACGCCTTCATCATCTTCACCTCCAACCCCTTCTGGCGCATGGGAAATCCGCCCTTTGACGGGCGCGACCTTAACCCGTTGCTGCAGGACCCGGGCCTGGCGTTTCACCCGCCGTTTCTGTACCTCGGCTATGTCGGCCTCTCGATGGCGTTCAGCTTTGCCGTCGCCGCCCTGATCGAGGGCCGCGTGGACGCGGCCTGGGCGCGGTGGGTGCGTCCCTGGACCCTGGCGGCCTGGGTGTTCCTGACCATCGGCATCGCGCTCGGCTCTTGGTGGGCCTATTACGAGCTGGGCTGGGGCGGCTTCTGGTTCTGGGACCCGGTCGAAAACGCCAGCTTCATGCCCTGGCTACTGGCCGCGGCGCTGCTGCACTCGGCTATCGTCGTCGAAAAACGCGAGGCGCTGAAAAGCTGGACGATCCTTCTGGCGATCATGGCCTTCGGCTTTTCGCTGATCGGGACGTTCATCGTGCGCTCGGGCCTCATCACCTCGGTCCATAGCTTTGCCAACGACCCCGAACGCGGCATCTTCATTCTGGGCATTCTGGTCTTCTTTACCGGCGGGGCGCTGACTCTCTACGCGGTGCGGGCGCCCACGATGATCGCCAAGGGTGTCTTTTCCCCCGTCTCCCGCGAGGGGGCGCTGGTGCTGAACAACGCGCTGCTGGCGGTGTCCTGCTTCGTCGTGTTCATCGGCACGATGTGGCCGCTGATCGCGGAGATGGTCTGGGGCCGGGTGCTGTCCGTGGGCCCACCCTTCTTTAACCAGGCCTTCACGCCGTTCATGGTGGTGCTGGCGCTGGCGCTGCCCATCGGGTCGATCATGCCGTGGAAACGTGGCAGCATGGCGCGCAGCCTCCGACCGCTGCGCGGCCCGCTGATCCTGACGGGCGCGATCATGACGCTGGTCTTTGCCGTCTCGACCGGCCATTCGGCGCTGGCGGTGATCGGAGCCGGACTGGGGTCGTGGCTGGTGTTCGGCGCGCTGGCCGATCTGTGGCAGCGGACCGGAAATTCGGGCGCCGCGCGCCTGCTGCGCCTGCCGCGCGCCGATTGGGGCAAGGCGGTGGCCCATGCGGGCCTGGGCATCACCTTCATCGCCGTGGCCCTGATCCAGGCCTGGCAGGTCGAGGATGTCCGCGTGGCCGAGATCGACCAGCCCTTCCGCGTCGGCAGCTATGATCTGGTGCTGCGCGACGTGGTGCGGGCCGACGGGCCGAATTTCTACGCCCAGCAGGCGGTGATCGAGGCCAGCCGCGATGGCCGCCCCGTTGCCACCCTGCGCCCGGAAAAGCGCGTCTATCCCGTGCAGGGCATGCCCACGACCGAGGCCGCGATCGACTATGGCTTCTGGCGCGACCTCTATGTCGTCCTGGGCGACGAACAGCCCGGCGGGGGCTGGGCGGTGCGCACCTATGTCAAACCTTTCGCCAACTGGATCTGGGGCGGGTCGATCCTGATGGCGCTTGGCGGGCTGATCAGCCTGACCGACCGGCGCTATCGCGTGGCGGCGGGTGCTGCCAGACCGGCGCGGCGCGACCCGGTGCCTGCGGAATGAGGGGCGTTGCATCGCGCGCGGCCCTGATCCTGGCCCTGATCCTGATCCTGGCCCTGTCGCTGACGCCCGCGCTGGCCGTCCAGCCCGATGAGGTGTTGCCCGATGCCGCGCTGGAGTCGCGTGCGCGAGAGATCTCGCAAAAGCTGCGCTGTCCGGTCTGTCAGGGCGAGAATATCGACGAATCCAACGCGCCCATCAGCCGCGATCTGCGCCTGTATGTGCGCGAGCGGTTGGTCGAGGGCGACAGCAACGATCAGGTGATCGACGCCGTCGCCGACCGTTTCGGAGAGTTCGTCCTGTTCGAGCCGCGTCAGACCGGCGCCAACCTGATCCTGTGGTTCGCCGCCCCGCTGATGGCGCTGATCGCGGCGCTGACGGCCTGGGGCTTTCTGCGCGGGCGCAACCGCCCCGCGCCCGAGGTCCGGGCCCTGGACGCCGCCGAACGCAAGCGCCTGGACGAGATCATGCGCTCCTGACGCGGGGTCGCGCTTTCGCCAGCTGTGTTTTCCTGCATGATCCCCGGAAAAAGGGAGGATTGCATGAGTTTCCAGACCATCCTATTCGCGGTCAATGACGGGGTCGCCACGCTGACCCTGAACCGTCCCGCGGTGATGAACGCACTGAACAGCCTCATGCGCGCCGAGATCACGCAGGCCCTGACCACGCTGGATGCCAGCGTGCGGGCCGTGGTGATGACCGGCGCGGGCCGGGCCTTCTGTTCGGGCCAGGATCTGACCGATGCCGGCGCGGCGCTGGATCTGGAGCGCACGCTGCGCGACGAATACGAGCCGATGCTGGCCGCCGTCACGCGCTGTCCGGTGCCGGTGATCGCCGCCGTGAATGGCGTCGCGGCAGGGGCGGGCGCGAACCTGGCACTGGCCGCCGATGTGGTGATCGCCTCTGAGGGCGCAAGCTTTATCCAGGCCTTCACCCGGATCGGTTTGATCCCCGATGCGGGCGGCACTTGGATCGTGCCCCGCGCCGTGGGGACCGCGCGCGCCATGGGAATGATGCTGTTCGCCGAGCCGGTCAGCGCCGCGCAGGCGGCGGACTGGGGGCTGATCTGGCAGGCGCTGCCGGACGATGCCTTTGCCGCAGGCGTCGCCGCCCGGGCGCAGGCATTGGCCAAGGGCCCGACCGGCGCCTTTCTGGCGATCCGCGAGGCGCTGGCGGCCTCATCGGGGAATGACATGACCGCGCAGCTGGCGCTGGAGGCGCGGCTGCAGGGTCAGGCCGGGCGCAGCGCCGATTTCGCCGAAGGGGTCGCGGCCTTCCTGCAGAAACGCCCGGCGGTCTTTACCGGGCGCTAGGCCGCGTCAGGCGATCTGGCGAAAGACCGGCGCAGGCCCGCGATTGTCAAAGAACGGCACCGTCGCGGGCGTGGGCAGGGGCTGATCGGGCGGCAGATCGCGGACCAGGTCCGACAGTTCGGCCAGGACAACCTCGGTGATGAAGGGCAGGTCCAGCGCGCGGGCCTGGGCCAGGGGCACCCAATGCAGATGGGACAACTCGTCGCAGGCGGCACTGAAATCGTCGGGATCGCCCGCGATGCTGGCTGCATCGGCGACAAAGAAATGCGCGTCGAACCGGCGGGGTCGTCCCGGCGGGGTGATTGCCCGGAACAGATAGACCAGCGGCGCGGCGTCGGGGGTCAGCCCCGCCGCGGCGTGTCCCGGCCAGGGGCAGGGCGGACCGCCGGGCCGGCCGATCAGCAGGCCGGTCTCTTCGGCCAGTTCGCGCAGGGCGGCGGCGGCGATGGTGTCGGGCGTGGGGCCGCCCTCATCCATCAGGCGGTCGTGACAGCGCGACGCCAGGGGGCGCGCCAGCGCGACATCGGCATCCGCCGCATCGACCGCACCGCCGGGAAAGACGTATTTCGACGGCATGAACGCCGCCGACGCCCCCCGCATCCCCATCAGGACCGACGGTCCTGCCGCATCGCGACGCAGGACCAATACCGTCGCGGCATCGCGGATGGCATCGCTCATGCGTGCGCGCCTTCGTCCCCGAAGCCGTGCATCCGGCGGGCCCATTGCAGGCCGACCATGCCCCCTTTGATCACCGGCAGCATGGCCAGCGACAGGACAATGGCACCCAGCCCGAAGGACAGGATCATGGTCATCGCACTGGGCCGCCACGCGATGAACGAGGCCAGCAGGATCGGCGCACCCAGATGCGACACGATCAGGATCGTCAGATAGGCCGGCCCGTCATCGGCCCGCTGATGGTGCAGCGCCTGGTGACAATCCGGGCAATCATCCGCGACCTTCAGATAGCGGGTGAACAGCCGCCCCTCGCCACAGGCCGGGCAGCGTCCGCGCGCGCCGCGCAGCATCGCCTGACCGGTGGGCCGTTCGGCGGGCAGATCGGGGTCGTGCCGGGTGGCAGGGGTCATGGGCGTGGTCCTTTGCGGGCAGCGTATCCCGCAACTCTAGGCGCATGCGGGACCGCTGGAAAGGGCCGCCTATGCCGCACGTTCGGGCTGTGCGCAGACGACGCGATTGCGCCCCCCGGCCTTGGCGGCCAGCAACGCGCGGTCGGCCCGCTCCAGCGCGATGCGCGCCATCTGTTCGGGCCAGACGTCCTGAACCGGGACCACCAAAGCCATGCCCACCGACGCGGTGACCCCCACGGTGCCCCCACCGGACAGACCGGGCAGGGCGATCGGGCGTGCCTGCACCGCCAGGCGCAGGGTTTCGGCCAGATCCGCGGCGCGGGTCGGGGTGCAATCGGGCACGACGGCCAGAAATTCCTCACCGCCCATGCGCGCGGCCAGTCCCTCGGGGCCGACGGCGTCGCGCAGGCGGTGGGCCACCTCGGCCAGGACGGCGTCTCCGGCGGTGTGGCCGTGGCTGTCGTTGACCGCCTTGAAATGGTCCAGGTCGATGGCAAGAACCGCAAATCCACGATCGGTCATGGCGGCCTCGCGGGCGATCTCGGCCAGCTTTGGCAGGGCATAGCGGCGGTTGTACAGCCCGGTCAGCGGATCGGTCATCGCCCACAGCATATGGCGCTGAACCTCGGCGCGGCGCTGATCGCTGCGCGACTTGCGCGACAGCAGCATCTGCAGCGACATGGCCGCGGCTTGCGCAGCCGAGGGCGTGGCCAGGCTGTCGGGCATCACGTCGCCCGCCCCCAGATCAAGGGCGATGGCCGTCAGGTCGGCCCGGTCCGGACCGATCGCCATGACAAAGCCCGCATCGCGCGACCCCGGCCGAGAACGAAGCTCTGACAGCAGCCGCAGCCCATCGCCCGGTTCGCGGATATCCGCCGCGATCAGGTAGAGATCGGCCGTCCGCCCCGCCGAGGCGGCGCCAAGCGCCTCATCCGGGTCGCGGATGGCAAAGCGGCAGGCCATCCGTTCGGACAGCATCTGCCGCCACCGCTGCGCGCGGGCTGGATTGTCCGCGATCAGCACGATCAAGGGCCGGTCGCCGTGATCGAACCCGGCCTGCGCCTCGGCCATGCCCATCTGCGTCTCCTGAGAGGCGTCGGATTGGCGTAGGATGTTGCGGATGCGCGCCATCAGCATCTGATCGTCGACATCGGGCTCCAGCGTTGCGGTCGCGCCAGCCTGCAGCGCGGCGAGGCGCTGGTCCGAGCGCGTCAGCATCAGCACCGGAACCTCTGACAGGCGTCGGTCGCGTGCCAGCCTCGCGCAGACGTCAAGTGCCGAGCCGTCGGGAAACCCGCTGCCCAGGATAATCAGGTCGGGGATGACCGCGTCCAGCTGCGACATCAGCTGCGCGGCCGACCCCACCGCCACCACGTCATAGCGCACGGCAGCCAACCGGACCTTGAGCGTGATCCGCACCGTCGAAACCCCATCTGCAACCATGATACGTGCTGTCATCGATCTATCCAGAGAATCCTGACATCTTCATTTCAATCTCGTCTAAAATGCTTAACAAAGAGTTTCCGGGCAGCATGCCTTCACGAAATCGGGAAAAGACAAGAGACATGGCGTATTCCGTCCCTCAGGCCGCCGACCTTTCGACACGGGTGCTGATCGAACTGGTCGACCGTCCGCAGGATCTGGCCCGCTTCATGGACCAGGCCGGATTGCGTCCCAAAGACCTGCGCGACATCGCCACCCGACCCGAGGTAGCCCTGTTCCTGCTGGATTTTCTGGTGGAGGACGATGATCGCATCCTGAGCTTTGCGCAAGCCCTTCATCTGCGTCCGCAGGACATCATGGCGGCACGCACCGCGCTGTCGGGCCCCGGCAGCTATGGCTGGGAGGCCGACTAAGTGTTTGATCCCAGGTTTCATGGTGCGATCCTTTCGCTGGAATGGAAGGAAGCATTGTGGGCCAGGTTCGCCATGGAAGCGCCACGACTACGCGCGCCGTCAGAGCCGCGATAATGAGGGCCGGCCCGCCATCGGTCCGAGGGCCCGGCCCGAATGATCGCAAGCTTCGCCCGCGACGCTGAGCCGGGAGATGGGCATCAGTCAGAAGACGGTGGCGAAAGCGTAAGACGGTCGAGGATCTCAAGACCGGGCCAAAGGAACCGCGATCGACGAGTCTGACCGAGGCCGGGGAAGCGCCCGTCGTCGCTTTTCGTCGGCACTGGCCGCTGCCGTTGGATGACTGCCTCTATGCCCTGCCACCGACGATCCCACATCCGACGCGCTCGGCGTTGCATCGGTGCCTGCAGCGATGAGCCATTGCGGCGCCATCGGCTCAAGCCCGATGGCGAGGGGCATTCAGGTCGCTGAGCAGCCTCGGAACCGGAACAGCATCTATTCCAGGCCCATGCGCTTTGACATGATCCGCGAGGCCACCGGGATCGAAAATCGCCTCACCAAGCCAAACCACCCATGGACGAATGGGCAGATCGAGCGGACGCGTCGCCCGATCAAGGACGCGACCGTCAAACGCTTCCATTACGACGAACACGACCAGCTCCGCACACTCCTGGCGGTCGTCATGGCAGCCTACAATTTCGCCCACGGGCTCAAGACCCTCGGAGGGCTCACGCCCTACAAATACATCTGCAAGATCCGGACATCCGAGCCAGACAGAGTAATCCCAACCCCGATCAACCAGATGCCGGGACTGAACACAGCTATCTGAAGGCGCATCGCATGGCTTGCGGCCTGCGGGCCAAAAAGTGTGGCGCGGCCGCCAGATCGGACGCAGTTCGAGGATCAGGAAACAGTTTGGGGATGTGTTTCCCTGAGAGAGGGCGGCATAAACACCAAACTGCACGCTGTTGCCGATGCCAAAGGGCAGCGGACCGGGTCTTACATATCGGTCGGCCGAGTCAGCGATTATACCGGCGCTGCGGCTCTGCTGGGCAGCCTGCCGAAAGCGGGCTGGCTTCTAGCTGACAGAGGCCATGATGCTAATTGGTTAACAAAATCCATCAGGGGGACAAGTGTCCGTATCCCCGGACGGTAGTCTAGCAAGAAAGCCGTGAAATACGACAAGCGGCGCAACCGCAGCGAGCTCATCTTCGAGCGTCTGAAGGATTGGCAGCGTGTCGCGACCCGACACGGCACGACATGACCGAAGCCAGTAAATACTCCTCTCTACGATGATTCTTGCCGCAAACGACCCAGACCGTCATCTAATCGCATGTCGTTCTGCAAGGTCTTTCTTGGCGATGGGACATCGTTTGCCGGGAGCAGTGTCATCTTCGCGGTCGACATTAAGC
>NZ_MEES01000016.1:0-51292 GCF_001724535.1 Paracoccus sp. SCN 68-21
CTTCAACGCCCTCGGCACCGCCGAGATCGAGCGCGTGGCATGAGCTTAATGGGGTAAGGGGAAATCACGCCTCAACGCCGAGTTCTGCAACAACGCCCAGCACACTACGGCTTTTCACCCAGCCGGCCATGCGCTCGCATTGCTCCTCAATGTTGGATTCGGCATTGGCTTTGGTGGCGGTGTCTTGCGCGCGCGATGCCTCGACGCTCGCCCGCCAGCGTTGCTGCCGAAACCAGTTATCCGCAAAGCTGACCTTCGAACGGGTGAACCCTGCCGTTTCCTGCGCGTAAGCTAGTACTGCCTTCCTGATCTCGTCCGGCTGGAAGCCTGCCGCTAATGCTGCCTGAAAGTGTTCGATGCAAGCGGTCCTTCCCCGACGGCGGTCTTCCGGGAATGCGGTCCATACTTTCTCGAAACTTTCACCCTCCGCCTGTAGAGCGCTGTCGCGCGTAGGTGGTTTCTGGATGGTTCTAGGGTGGTTTGGGGTCCGCTCTGGCCCCGGTCCCCCGTCCTCTGCGGACCCGGTACGGGGGTCGTTCTGGACCCCGTCCGCTCTGGCCCCGGTGCCCTTATCTGGGTCATGGATTGTCTCAAGCTGCGTCACCGCCTCGAGGTTAATCCGGTAAATCGCGGTGTACCCGTTCACGCATGCTCGGCGACCCGATTCGATCAGTATCCCTTCTGCAATAAAGCCGGAGATCGCCCGCTTGACAGTGGTGTCGCCGAGCTCAGTCTGTCGGGCGATGGTACCTTTGCTACACCAGATGCCAGAGCCATCGTCACTGGCCTTGTCGGCAAGGAGCATGATGATCTGCTTGCGCACAGGGCTACCAAAGCGACGCTCGGCACAGAGGTTGGCGACCTTCCAACTCATAGCTCGCCTCCATGGATGGAGCTGGCATTAGAGCGGGCATTTCGAGCAACGAACGACCTATCCCGGGCAAATTTGCAATAAAACTGGAAACCTGATTTATGCTCAAAATCGTTTACAGCCTTGCTGTAACCCGTTGATATCAGACTATAGGGAAACCGGGTGCGTTTACGGGAATATTCATTGATTTCAATGCAATTGTTCGGATTGCAAATCCGTGAAGACCGGTTCGATTCCGGTACCCGCCTCCAACACTCCCTGAGCGAGGGGCCACCCTGCATGATCTATGACGCCACGACCCGCATCGCCGAGGCTGCGCTGTGTCTGCGCGCGCGCATGGGCGGATCGGCGGCGTTGCGCGAACGGCTGGTCTGCGGCACACGGCCCGGCCGCGATCTGGGTCCATGCGGCATCCGTCGGAGAGCTGACCTCGGCCCGCACCGTCATCGCGGCGCTGGCCGCGCGCCACCCCCTGACCGTCACCACCAACAGCGAGACGGGCCGCGCGCTGGCGCAGGACTGGGGCCTGCCCGCGCGGCTGGCGCCGCTGGACCTGCCCGGCGCGCTGGCGCGGTTCCTGGACGCCACCCGCCCCCGCCTGGCGCTGACCGTGGAGGGAGAGTTCTGGCCCCTGCGATCACGGCTGCTGGCCGAGCGGGGGGTGCATCAGGCGATGATCGGGGCGCGGATGTCGGAACGCTCTGCCGGGACCTGGGGGCGGTTTCCGCGCATCATCGGCCCGATGCTGGGCCGCATCGCCGCCCTGTCGGCGCAGGATCAGGGCAGCGAGGCGCGCCTGCTGACCCTGGGCCTGCCGCATCGCGCGCTGCTGCCGCGGCTGGACCTGAAGCTGCTGGCCCCCGCGGCTCAGCCCGCCACGCCACAGGGTGCGGCACGCGACCGGGTTATCCTGGCGGCCTCGACCCATGAGGGCGAGGATGGGCCGGTGCTGGACGCCTTTGCCGCGCTGCGCGCTACGCGGCCCGACCTGCGGCTGATCCTGGCACCCCGCCATCCCGACCGGGCCGATGCCATCGCGGCGCTGATCGCGGCCCGCGACCTGCCCATGGCGCGGCGCAGCGCCGGGGCCGATGACGCGCCCCAGGGCGGCGTCCTGCTGGCCGACACCCTGGGAGAGATGGCGCGCTGGTATGCCCGCGCGGGCCTGTGCATCATCGGCGGCAGCATCGCGGATCATGGTGGCCATACGCCGTGGGAACCCGCCGCCCATGCCTGCGCACTGCTGCACGGGCCGCATCTGGGCAATTTCATCGAGGCCTTTGACGCGCTGCACGCGCAGGGCGCGGCGCGACCTTGGGAGGACGGTCTGGCGCCGCTGATCGACCGCCCCGAGGCCGCCCGCGCCATGGGTCGCGCCGCCCGCGCCGTGCTGGAGACGCGGGCGGGCGACCCCGACGCGCTGATCGAACGGCTGGATGGCCTTGCGAAGGCGCCCGCCTGACCCGATATATCAAGCACATGACAGGAGCGTTTCGATGATCCGCTATGCCTTGCGCTGCGACGAGGGCCATGATTTCGACGGCTGGTTCCGGTCCTCGGATGGGTTCGAGGCGATGCGCGATGCGGGCCATGTCACCTGTGCGCAATGCGGCACGACTCGCGTGGACCGCGCCCTGATGGCACCCGCCGTGGCCGAGAATCGTCCCCTGACCGCGCCCCGCAACCCTGCTGAGGCCGCGCTGGAGGCCCTGCGCCGCAAGGTCGAGGAAAACTCCGATTACGTTGGCCTCAGCTTTGCCGAGGAGGCCCGCGCGATGCATGAGGGCAAGCGCCCCGCTCGCGCCATCCACGGCGAGGCCCGCCCCGAGGAGGCCCGCAAGCTGATCGAGGATGGCGTGCCGGTCGCCCCCCTGCCCTTCCGTCCCCGGCAGAAGGCCAACTGACGCCCCCTTGCGGTTTGCCGCACCCGCCCCTAAAAGCCCCGCCGACGCACATCCTTTGGCTGGAGGCCCTTGATGCCGCTTCTGGTAATGAAATTCGGCGGCACTTCGGTGGCCGATCTGGACCGGATCAGGAACGCCGCCCGCAAGGTGCAGCGCGAGGTCGATCGCGGCTATGACGTCATCGTCATCGTCAGCGCCATGTCCGGAAAGACGAACGAGCTTGTGGGCTGGGTCGAACAGACGCAGCCGATGTTCGACGCGCGCGAATACGACGCCGTCGTCAGTTCCGGAGAGAACGTGACCGCGGGCCTGATGGCCCTGACCCTGCAGGAGATGGGCGTACCCGCGCGCAGCTGGCAGGGCTGGCAGGTGCCGATCAACACGACCGCCGCCTATTCGGCCGCGCGTTTCGTGGACATCCCGCGCAAGAATCTGGACCAGAAATTCGCCGAAGGTTTCAAGGTCGCGGTGGTCGCGGGGTTCCAGGGCGTGTCGCCCGAGGGCCGCATCACGACGCTGGGGCGCGGCGGGTCGGACACGACGGCGGTGGCCTTTGCCGCGGCCTTCGGGGCGGAACGCTGCGACATCTATACCGATGTGGACGGGGTCTATACCACCGATCCGCGCATCACGTCGCGCGCCCGCAAGCTGCCCCGCATCGCCTTCGAGGAGATGCTGGAGCTGGCATCCCTGGGGGCCAAGGTGCTGCAGACGCGGTCGGTGGAACTGGCGATGCGTTACAAGGTGCGGTTGCGGGTGCTGTCCTCCTTTGAGGAGACCGACGAAACTTCCGGCACGCTGATCTGCGATGAGGATGAAATCATGGAATCGAAAGTCGTCAACGGCATCGCCTCGTCGCGCGACGAGGCCAAGATCACGCTGGTCACGGTCGAGGACCGGCCCGGCATCTCGGCCGCCATCTTTGCGCCGCTGGCCGATGCGGGCGTGAACGTCGACATGATCGTGCAGAACATCTCGGAGAAGGATTACGACGATCATCCGGGTTCGGTGACCGACATGACCTTCTCGGTGCCGATCAATCAGGTCGAGCGTGCGAAACGCGCCATGGAAGAGGCTCGCCAGTCCGGCCACATCGCCTATGACGAGCTGGTCGTCGATACCGAGGTCGCCAAGGTGTCGGTCGTGGGCATCGGCATGCGCAGCCATGCGGGCGTCGCCGCACGCATGTTCAAGGCGCTGGCCGATGAAAACGTCAACATCAAGGTGATCTCGACCTCCGAGATCAAGATTTCGGTGCTGATCGACCGGAAATACATGGAACTGGCCGTGCAGGCGCTGCATGATGCCTTTGAACTGGACAAGGCGTAACGCCTTCCGGTCGGGTCCCTGACCGGGGAACCGCAAAACCAGAAGGCGGGCCAAGCGATGCAGGATCGCACCGACAGCGACTCGCGCAAGCTGCTGCGGCGGCTCAAGGAAATCCTGGCCGCCGCGGGCGGGGGCCAGGACAGGCTTGACCAGATCACCCATCACATCGCCGATTCGATGGGGACCGAGGTCTGCTCGATCTATCTGTTCCGCGATGCCGACACGCTGGAGCTGTGCGCGACCGAGGGGTTGCGCCCCGAGGCCGTCCACCAGACCCGCCTGCGTCTGGGCGAGGGTCTGGTCGGCCGCGTGGCCCGCACCGGCCGCTATGTGAACACCGCCGACGCGCCGTCCCAGCCCGGCTTCCGCTTCATGCCCGAGACCGGCGAGGAGGTCTTTCCCGCCTTTCTGGGTGTGCCCATCCAGCGGGTCGGCGAACGCTTGGGCGTGTTGGTCGTGCAATGCGCCACCGCCCGCCAGTTCAGCGAGGACGAGGTCTATGGCCTTGAGGTCGTCGCCATGGTTCTGGCCGAGATGACCGAGCTGGGCGCCTTCCAGGGCAGCACCTCGGACAGCATGCCGCTGGCGCATCGCTTTCCGCTGATGATCCGCGGCGGGACCGGACAGGAGGGCGCCGCCCAGGGCCGCGTCTGGCTGCACGAGGCGCGCGTGGTGATCGCCAACCCCGTCGGCGACGACCCCGACAAGGAGCTGATCCGCCTGCATGAGGGCGTGGACCGCCTGCGCAGCACCGTCGACACGATGGTCGCCGCCGCCGACATGGTCGGCGAGGGCGAGCATGCCGCCGTGCTGGAGACCTATCGCATGTTCGCCCATTCGCGCAGCTGGCTGAAGCGCATGGAGGAGGGCATCCGCCTTGGCCTCTCGGCCGAGGCCGCCGTCGAAAAGGAGCAGTCCACCGCCCGCGCCCGGCTGGAGATGGCCTCCGACCCCTATCTGCGCGACCGGCTGCACGATCTGGACGACCTGTCGAACCGGCTGCTGCGCATCCTGACCGGCCAGGGCCGCGACACCGGCGCCGAGATGCCGGAGAACCCGATTCTGGTCGCCCGCAACATCGGCCCGGCGGAGCTGCTGGAATATGGCCGCCGCCTGAAGGGCGTGGTTCTGGAGGAGGGGTCGGTCGGCAGCCACGCGGCCATCGTCGCCCGCGCGCTGGCCATTCCGCTGGTCATCCACGCCACCCGCATCACCACCGAGGCGCTGAACGGCGACCCGATCCTGGTCGATGGCGATCAGGGCGTCGTCCATCTGCGCCCCGAGGAATCGGTCCACAAGGCGTTCCTGGACAAGATCGCCATGCAGGCCGAGGCGCAGGACCGCTATGCCGACCTGCGCGACCTGCCCGCCATCGGCACCTGCGGCACAACGATCCAGATGTACATGAACGCGGGTCTGATGGCCGACCTGCCCTCGCTTGAGGGGTCGGGCGCCGAGGGCGTGGGCCTGTTCCGCACCGAATTGCAGTTCCTTGTGCGCAACCATGTGCCGCGCCGGGCCGAGCTGGCGGGTCTTTATGCCCGCGTCATGGACAACGCCCAGGGCAAGCCGGTGATGTTCCGCACGCTGGACATCGGGTCCGACAAGGTGCTGCCCTACATGAAGCCGCAGGACGAGCCGAACCCTGCAATGGGCTGGCGCGCGATCCGCGTGGGCCTGGACAAGCGCGGCGTGCTGCGGATGCAGCTGCAGGCGCTGATCCGCGCCAGTGTGGGCCGGCCGCTGCACGTGATGTTCCCCTTTGTCGCGGACATCACCGAATACGAGGCCGCGCACCGCATCCTGATGCAGGAGATGGCGCGCGAGCAGCGTCTGGGGCATTCCATGCCCAGCGACATCCGCGTGGGCGCCATGCTGGAGACGCCGTCGATGGCCTTTGCGCCGCGCCGCTTCTTCGAGATGTGCGATTTCGTGTCGATCGGCGGCAACGACCTGAAACAGTTCTTCTTCGCCGCCGACCGCGAGAACGAGCGCGTGCGCCGCCGCTATGACACGCTGAACCTGTCGTTCCTGGCGCTGCTGCGCCAGATCGTGCAGCGCTGCGACGAGGCGCGCGTGCCGCTGTCCTTCTGCGGCGAGGATGCGGGCCGCCCCATCGAGGCGCTGGTCTTTGCCGCCCTGGGCATCCGGCGCCTGTCAATGCGCCCGGCGTCCATCGGGCCTGTCAAGCACCTGATCCGCCGCGTCAGCATCACCGATCTGGCTCAGGTCATCGCCGATGCCGAGGCCGAGGGCCTGACCAGCGTGCGCGGCCCGGTCACGGCCTGGCTGGCGCGGCAGTGAACCGCCCGGGCCACTTGCGGCTTGCCCGGATGGCGCTTATCGGCTGATAAGAGCTTAAGCCGGACAGCAGCGTTGCTGCACTGCGGCGGCCTGCTATAATCCACCATCCCTGTCGAGACATCCCCGGATATGAAGCGTCGCCAATTTCTCAATGCTGCCACCGCCCTGGCTGCCGGCGGGTCCCTGCTGGCGGTGCCCGCCCAGGCCCAGCAGGCCCAGGAACCAACGGGCTTTGGCCCCACCATGCCCGAACCCTTCGGGTTCGAGACGGTGGCGGCCCTGGCCCAGGAGCGGTCCGCCCGCGTCTATGTTCAGCCCATCTCGCAGTTGGCGGGCAGCTTTGCCAACCTGAACTATGACCAGTATCGCGGCATCCGGTTCCGGCGCGAACATGACCCGCTGGCGCAGAACCCCGATTTCCGCGTGGACCTGCTGTCTCCCGGCTCGATCTTTTACGAACCGGTGCAGATCAACCTGGTCCGGGGCGGCATCACGCGTCCGATTCCCTTCGACCCGGCGCTGCTGGAATTCGACGAGCGGTATTTCCCCGATGGCGGCGATGTGACCACCATCGGCAACATGGGCTGGTCGGGTTTTCGGATGCGCACCCCGCTGAACCGCCCCGGCGTGATGGACGAGTTCATCGTCTTTCAGGGCGCCAGCTATTTCCGCGCGGTGGCGCGGGGCACGCTTTACGGCCTGTCGGCGCGCGGCCTTGCCATCAAGACCGGCAGCCCGGACGGCGAGGAATTCCCCCTGTTCACCGATTTCTGGGTCGTCGAGCCAGAGCCCGGCGCGCAGTCGGTGCGGATCTATGCGATCCTGGACAGCCGGTCTGTCGCGGCGGCCTTCCAGTTCGACGTGACCCCCGGCGCGGTCACCATGGTGCGCACGCGCGTGGCGCTGTTCCCACGCGTGGACCTGCGCGAGACGGGGCTGGCGCCCTTGACCTCGATGTTCTGGTTCAGCCCGGCCTCGCGCCGCGTGGTCGACGACTATCGCCCCGCCTGCCATGACAGCGATGGGTTGCAGATGCAGACCGGCGCGAACCAGGCGCTGTGGCGCGGCCTGATGTCGCCGCGCAACCTGCAGATCAGCAGCTTTGTCGACCGCGACCCGCGCGGCTTTGGCCTGGTCCAGCGGGCCCGCGACTTCGAGACCTATCAGGATGCCGAGGCGATGTATCACCTGCGCCCCTCGGCCTGGATCGAACCCGAGGGGACCTGGGGCGAGGGCGAGGTCCGCCTGATCGAGATCCCGGTCGAGAACGAGTTCAACGACAACATCGTCAGCTATTGGCTGCCAGCCGCCACCATCCCGCGCGGCGAGCGGACCGAGTTCCGATACCGCCTCAGCTTTGGTGCGCTGCCGCCCAGCAGCCTGCCGCTGGCCAAGGTGCGGCAGGTCCGGTCGGGGCGGTCCGTCAATGTCGAGACGACGCGGAGCTATGTCATCGATTTCGACCTGGGCCTGTTCCGCGAGACGCTGCCGAATTTTCAGGTCAGCGCTTCGGCCGGCCGGGTCGTGCATGCCTATATCAAGCCGCTGCCCGATCAGGACGTGCTGCGCCTGGCCTTCGAGTTCGAGCCGGGGCGCATCCAGCTGTCCGAGCTGCAGGCCGTGCTGACCACCCCCGAAGGCCTCGCCCTCAGCGAGACCTGGCTGACCCGCTGGACGGCATGAGCATGGCGACCGACATGCCGACCGCCGGAGGGACTGATGCCCGACCGGCCGACCCCATCGTGCCGCCCGCCGCCCCCCTGACCATGCCGGTGCAGGATTTCGCCCGCGCGCCCCAGGGCGGGCCGGGTCGCCGCCAGAACAGCCTGCGGGTCTGGATGGCGCGCCTGATCGCCTTTGGCGGCACGGCGGCGCTGGCGGTCTATGGCTTTTCGCAGATGCTGGCGGCGTTCGGCGCCGACCCCAAGCCGATGCAGATCGCGCTGCTGGTGCTGTTCGTGCCGACATTCGCCTGGGTCGGATTCTCGTTCTGCGGGACGCTGGCGGGGTTTCTGGCCCCGCGCCTGACCACGCCGGACGGCCCGAACGACGCCCGCGTGGTCGTGGTCATGCCGATCTATCACGAGGATGTCGCCACCAGCACCGCCCTGCTGGTTGCGCTGGCGCGCGAGCTGGAGGCCGAGGGCATGGCCCAGCGGACCGAGATCTTCGTGCTGTCCGACACCCGCGACCCGGCCATCGCCGTCAATGAGACGCTGGTGGTCCATGCCGCGCGCGCCCTGTCGCCCTTGCCGATGTGGTATCGCCGCCGCCTGACGAATGACGACCGCAAATCGGGCAACTTGGCCGAATTCGTGCGCCATTGGGGCGGGCGCTATGACCAGATGGTCGTGCTGGACGCCGACAGCGTGATGTCGGGCGCGACCATCCGCGCCCTGTCCGCCCGCATGGCCGCCGATGACCGCGTGGGGCTGATCCAGACCATGCCGATGCTGGTCGGCGGAGAGACGATCTTTGCCCGCCTGACCCAGTTCGCGGGCCGGGTCTATGGTCCGATGATCGCGCGCGGCGTCGCCGCCTGGTCGGGCGATACGGGCAATTACTGGGGCCATAACGCGATCGTCCGCGTGACCGCCTTTGCGCAGGCCTGCGGGCTGCCGCGCCTGCCCGGCACGCCGCCCTTTGGCGGCACGATCCTCAGCCACGATTTCGTCGAGGCGGCGGCGCTGTGTCGCGCGGGCTGGTCGGTGCGCCTGGATCACGACCTGCGCGGCAGCTATGAGGGCTGTCCGCCCACGCTGCTGGACATGGCCGTCCGCGAACGGCGTTGGGCGCAGGGCAACCTGCAGCATTCCCGCCTGCTAGGGGTCAAGGGGCTGCGCGGCATCAGCCGGGCACATATGATCATCGGCATCATGGGTTTCCTGATGAGCCCGCTGTGGCTGGCGCTGATCCTGGTCGGCCTGATCCTGTCGGCGACCGTGCTGCTGTCCACGCCGGAATATTTTCCCAACGCCTATCAGCTGTTCCCCGACTGGCCGGTCTTTGACAGCCGCCGGATGCTGTGGCTGTTCGCGCTGGCCATGGCGCTGCTGCTGCTGCCCAAGTTCATCGCCACCTTCCGGGCCTGGGCGCGCCCCCTGGCGCGCAATTCGGGCGGCCGCGTGCGCATCTTTGCCAGCGCCATCTTCGAGACGATCCTGTCGGCGCTGATCGCGCCGGTGCAGATGCTGGTCCAGACCCGCCAGATCTTCGAGATCCTGTCGGGCCGCGACAGCGGCTGGAACGCGCAGACCCGCGCGGGGTCGATGCCGACATGGGGCGTCGTGCTGCGCCATCACTGGGCGCATGTCGCCCTGGGCGCGGGGACGCTGATCGTGCTGGCCAGCTTTTCGCCCGCGCAGCTGATCTGGCTGTCGCCGATCCTGGCGGGGCTGATCCTGTCGCCGGTCACCTCGCGTCTGTCGGCCAGCCCGGTCTTTGGCCGGTGGGCCCGGATGCGCGGCCTGCTGGTCACCCCCGAGGAACGCGACCCGCCCGCCATCCTGACCGAGGCCACCGCCATCGCCCGCGGCCTGCCCCAGGCCGATACCGGTCCCGACAGCCTGCTGCGCCTTGGCCGCGACGCGGGTCTGCTGGCCCGCCATGTCGCGATGCTGGCGCCGCTGCCAGAGGCGCTGCCGCGTTCGGTGCATCTGGCGCGGATCACCGCCGAGGCCAAGATTGCCCATGCCCCCGATCAGCGCCAGGCGCTGGCCGATATGGACCGCGCCGAAACCGACGCCATGCTGCTGGACCCGGCCCTGTTGACGCGCTGGAGCAGGCTGCCCGCATGAATCGGCTGATCGCTCTGGACATGCTGCGGGGCTATGCCCTGGTCAGCATCATGGTGAACCACATGCCCATCTCGGTCATGCGGGGCTGGACGCTGCCGAATTTCTCGATCTTCGACGCGTCAGAGCTGTTCGTGCTGCTGTCGGGCTTTCTGGTCGGCCTGGTCTGGCGCAGCATCGAGGCCCGCGACGGCCGCCGCGCGGCGCAGCGCCGCTTTGCCCGCCGCGCCTTCGAGGTCTGGCGCGCGATGCTGGTCGGCGCGCTGCTGATGGCGCTGCTGTCAGCGGCGCTGCTGGCATTGGATCGTCCGCATACCGCGATTTGGAACCAGTACGCGGTCTGGGTGCTGGAGAACCCCCTGGGCTATCTGGGCACGGTCGCGACCTTCTGGGTCCAGCCCAACATCATCGACGTGCTGGCTCTGTATGTGATCCTGATGGTGGCCGCGCTGGCGGTGGTGCCGCTGATGGTGCGCTGGCCCTGGCTGGTGGCGGTGGGGTCGGTCCTGCTGTGGTGGCACGCGCCGGCGCTGAACGCGATGATCCCCAATCACCGCACCCAGGGCGGGTTCCTGTTCAACCCCTTTGGCTGGCAGATGCTGTTCTTTACCGGGGTGGCGATGGGCCTGTTCCGCCAGCGCATCATGGCGGCCTTGTGGCCGTGGCGGCACCTGCTGACGGTGCTGGCCCTGGGGATGTTCGCCTTTGGCAGCGCGATCGTCATCGGCGCGCGCATCGGGGAACCGGCGCTGGCCTTCCGCGAGGCGCTGAAGCTGGTCTATGGCAGCATCGACAAATGGAGCCTGGACGGCACCCGCTATCTGGCCATCGTCGCCGCCGCTTGGCTGGTCGCGGCCCCCTTGGCGCGGCCGATGGCCTGGCTGGCCGCCACCCGCCCCGGCGTGGCCCTGCAACAGATCGGCAAGGGGGGGCTGTTCGCCTTTGTCGCCTGCGTGCTGCTGTCGGTGCTGGGCGACGCGTTCCAGATGACCCCGGCCGAACAGCCGATGGGGCGGCGGCTGCTGGTCGATCTGTGGGCCTGCCTGGCGCTGTGGTGGGTGTCCGCGCTGTGGCTGGACAAGGGCGCGCCCCGTCTGCGCGCCCGCAAGGAGCGGCGCGCCGCCCTGCGAACGCGCTAGGCGTCCCGCCTCAGCCCACCAGCGCGCGGGCGTTGCGGCGGTGACGCTCGGCCATCTGGCGCACCATGCGGTTGGGCGGCAGTTCGCGCGCCGGGCTGGGCTGATGATCGGGCAAGGCCAGCTGCGGGAACAGGGCCATCAGCTCGTCCCGCGCGGCGGGGCCGACCATGCGCAGCGCCTGCGCCCCGGCATACAGCGATTCGGTTTCCGCCCCGTTCGAGGTCACGACCTCATGCTGGTCGAACATGACGTGGTGATAGGTGACCTCGGTCAGATCGGTCGCCAGGTCGAACCCGTCCAGGACCAGCAGCTGCTTGGCCGCCACCAGAACCTCGGTGGTGCCGAACATGCGCTGCGCGATCCGCGAGCGCACCAGCACCCGATGCTGCGGCGACACGACCAGATCCTGCGCGGGCGACCCCGCACCCAGGGCGCCGGCCCGGATGCGCACCGGCACCAGCCGCGGATGCCGCCGCAGCATGGCCGCCGACAGGTGCTGAGAGCCGGTCCAGCGCAGCGGCTGCGGTCCGTGATCGCGCGTCATGACCAGATCGCCCACCCGCAGGTCTTGGACGGGCACCGCGCCGTCCGGCGTCTCGATCAGCGTGCCTTGGGCAAAGCAGACGATATCGATGATCTCGTCATCCAAGATCAGACGACCATCCGGGTCGACATCCACGCTGATGACCACGGTGTTCAGAACCTGCTGGATGAAATCGGCGGAATCGGTGAACAGCGCGCGCAGCGGTCCGGGCAGCTGCGCGAATACGCTGTCCAGATCGCCATCGACCGTGGCGATGGGAAGGCCCAGCACCTCTCCGGTGATCGAGACGCCCAGGTTCGAGGCGTTGAGGGGCGTGTCGCTGATGAAATACGCCTGGCCATCCGCGCCCTGCATCAGATGCCCCTCCAGCGGGTTCAGCTGCACCGACAGCCCCGTGCCCAGCACGCCGACCGATACGCTGGCGGTCGAGATGGTGGCGCTGCCCAGATAGGTTCCCGGCACCGGGGTGCCACCCACGACGGGCGCCAGGAAATCGCCGTCCACCACCTCGTTCGGGCCCGCGGCATCGTCTTGGACATTATAGCTGTCGATGGTCTGCCCCGGCCCCAGATCATTGAGCACCAGCGTCGGCGGCAGGGTCAGGACGGGCGAATCGACCGATCCGGTGATGGTCGTACCTTGCAGTTCGGTCAGGACGGGCATGGGCATTTCCTTCTTGAAGGCATAGGTCCGCAGTCCCGCAAACCGTGGCGGGTCGGACAGACACAAGGGAGGCGATCTGGCCGCAGGTCAGGGACCCGCGCGACCGGCAGACAATGGCACCGGAGCGCGCTTTCTTGGGACAGGAACATCACCCTGCCGCCCGGGAAAACGCCACGTCCGGGATCAGCGCTCCTGCGGTCCAAAGGCCCGATCGGACGGCTGACCCTACAGGCCGCAAGGCCCGCCGATTCTCTATAGCATCATATGTCTACAATTTTAAGAACCAAACGGTTCATACCGTATTTTTGTTGGCACAATAGACTTTGCTCCCCCTCCTGCCCGACGCAACGCCGCTTCGGGTCGCGCTGCCGCGCGGGGGAGACTTACGGTAAGTTCGTCAATCACGGTTGTTTCGCCTCCAACCGCTCACATGGTGACAAAGTAAGGCAGTCTCCGGATACCACTGTCGCATTTTGGCCGGATATATCGATGTTATCGGGGGTGATCGCTGAAGTGTCTTGGATGCGCGCGTGCAGTCAGGCTATGCACGCAAGGCTATCGGGTGATCGAGCGCGGAGAGCCGGACACGAGGTTCATCATGACCTACGCCAATGGCATCAAGTCGTGGCGCGTGTCTCAGACGTTCCGCATAGCTTGCAACGTCTGAGGGTCTTTCAGGACAAGCATCGGAACAGAACTCTTCGCGGCGATGCTGCCTAGCAGTCGAGAAGCTAGTTTTTCAGGGATATGGTGATCGCGGGCGCCGCGATCGCTGATCCAACGGACAGCCGCGCCTCCGCTTCGCTCTGGCACGCCTGACGATTTTTCATTTCGTTTTTCCGCCTGTTATCCGGCCGGCGATCCGAACACGGGCTCTGGTCCCGCTGCGCGTCAGCCTCCACGGAGAAATCCGGTTCCTCCCACGCGCGTGGCGCGCGGGCCCCTCCCAATTTCACCGCTCCGGCCCCGTGTGTCAGATCACCGTCCGGCCGCAGGGTGGGCTTCGCCACTGGCGGAACAGGAAGGAGCGGGCGGAGATGTGCGACCACCAAAACGCAAAGCCGTGACGCAAACGAAAGTCTTGCTTGGTGTTCACAAGGAGGAAATGGTGCACCCGGAGCGATTCGAACGCCCGGCCCCCAGATTCGTAGTCTGGTGCTCTATCCAGCTGAGCTACGGGTGCAACATGAGGGTGGAATTAACGGGCACGTCCGGGGGATGCAAGACCGAAAACACAAAAATCCGAAACCTTTTTTGCCCGACTCAGCGGCGCGCCGTTCAGGCCAGTGACGCATTCGTCCGCAGGGCCAGATCGGCCATGCCGCGGGGGATGTGGATGCAGAACTGGCTGCCCTCGGCATCGCTGCGCAGCAGATCAAGGCGACCGCCATGCCCGCGCACCAGATCAGCGGCGATGGTCAGGCCCAGGCCCGTGCCGCCGCGGCGCGTGCTGCCGGTGAAGGGCTTGAACAGGTATTCGCGCGCACGGTCGGGCAGGCCGGGGCCGGTGTCGCAGACCTTGATCCACCAATCGGTCTCGGATTCGCCAGCGCCGATCTCGACGGTCCCGGGCTGGCGGGTACCCTCGATGGCCTGACGGGCATTGCGCGCCAAGTTGGCCAGCACGCGATACAGCTGATCGCGGTCGGCGCGGATCACCAGGCTGGGCGGGATGTCGGTCAGGAACTCGACCTGGCCCGCGGCCTCTCCGGCCAGGCTCTCGGCCTCGATGACCTCGGCGGCCAGCTGCGCCAAGTTGAAGCGCGACAGCGTGGGCGCGGGTTCCTCGGCCTTGCCGAAGGCCAGCGTCGTCTCGCACAGGTTCACCGCGCGGGTGATCGAGTTCACCAGTTTGGGCGCGGCGCGGCGGACCTTGGGGTCGGCGCTGTCCTCCAGCCGGTCCGCAAAGATCTGCGCCGTGGTCAGGATGTTGCGCAGATCATGGCTGATCTTGGCCACCGCCTGTCCCAACTGGGCCATCCGCTCCTTCTGCTTCAGGGATGACGTAACGGTGCGCTGCATGGATTGCAGCGCGGTCTCGGCGTCGCGCAGCTCGGCCAAGCGGGCGTCGGGGATGATGATGTGGCGCGCATCCTCGGGGGCGCTGGCATAAGCGGTCATGTGGCTGATCACCCGGCGAATCGGCACCAGGATCAGCCGCTGCGCCGCCAGGAACAGCAGCACTGCCGTCAGGATCGAGAATGCCGCCGACACCAACAACAGGCGCAGGCCATAGTCGATCATCGCCTCGCGCAGGGGCGCCGTCTCCATGGTGATCTCGATCAGCTGCCCCGCCTGGTTGACGGGCGCGCCGATCACCCGGATCACCCGGTTGCGGCCGTCGGCCAGCGCCACAAGCGAATCGTCGATGGTCTGCAGCACGCCTTCGGAGCGCAGGTCATAGGTTGCGTCGATCGGGCCGGGAATCGGCGAGGACAGGACCAACTGACGAATATCGTCGCGCCGCAGCACGACGTTGAACACGCCCGCGTTCTGCAACAGCTCGGATTCCAGGTCGGAGGCCAGCGATTCGTCGGTCGCCAGCAGCGCCAGGCTGGCGATCTGCGCCCGCTCCAGCCGGCTCTCCAGATAGTCCAGCCGAAACCCCGCCAAGGACGGCAGCAGGATGAACAGCTCTGCCAGGATGACGAACATGGTCGTCAACGCGGCGAATCGGCCAGAGATCGTGTTCAATCGCATCGTGTCCGGGTTATGGTGGGGCGACGACCGCTTGTCAGCCAAGCGATTGCGGGTTTGCACATCAAACGAATGTGATCAAGGCAGGGTTCCCTTGGCCCGAATGCCCGAATTTAAGGGTTTGAGCGGTTGACGCGGGCCTGTCGGTCCACTATCCAGCGGGCTTCGAACAACCGGCGCCGTGGCGCAGGGCAGATGACTGCAACCTGCCCCGTCCCGGACCGCCCCGCAAGAACCGATCCGGAGACTGACCATGAAGCGCACCTTCCAACCTTCGAACCTCGTTCGTGCGCGCCGTCACGGCTTCCGCGCCCGCATGGCCACCAAAGGCGGCCGTCTGGTGCTGAACCGCCGCCGCGCCAAGGGCCGCAAGCGCCTGTCGGCCTGATCAACCCTGATCCTGCCGGCGGTCACGGCCGCCCCATGAAGGCTTTCGACATGCCGCCTCTGCCCCATCCTGCTGACGATCAGCCCCAGGATGTCGGCACGGCGGCATTTCGCATGCCGCCTGTTCTGCAAAAGCGTGCCGATTTCCTGGCCGCCGCCCGCGCACGCCGTCAGGGCATGCCGGGATTTCTGCTGCAGGCGCGCCGGCGGGACGATGACGGGCCCGTCCGCGTGGGATTCACCTGTTCCAAGAAGGTCGGCAACGCGGTCGCACGCAACCGCGCCAAGCGCCGCCTGCGCGAGGTCGCGCGGCTTGGCCTGCCCGGCCGCGGCATTGCGGGGTGGGATTACGTCCTGATCGGCCGGCCCGAGGCCACCATCGCGCGCGATTTCGCCGCCCTTCAGGACGATTTCGCCCGCGCCATCACCAAGATCCACGCATGAGCCCGCTGGCGCGTCTGGTCGCGCTGCCGGTGCGCGGCTACCGGCTGATCGCATCGCCCTGGGTCGGCCATGGCTGCCGGTTCCAGCCGACCTGCTCGGCCTATGCGCTGGACGCACTGGCGCGCCACGGCGCTTGGCGGGGCAGCCTGCTGACCCTGCGGCGCATCGGGCGCTGCCACCCCTGGGGCGGCCACGGCTATGACCCGGTGCCCGGCGCCGACCCCGACCATGACGAGGCCCGCGATGCTGGACGACGCTGACGACACCGAGATCCACGCCCTCTTCTCCGGCGCCCCCCAGGGCACCGAGTTCCGCAAGCTGCGCAAGCGGCTGGTCCGAGAGACGCGCGCGGCGATCGACGATTACGGCATGGTGCGGCCCGGCGACCGCTGGCTGGTCTGCCTGTCGGGTGGCAAGGACAGCTATACCCTGCTGGCGATCCTGCATGAGCTGAAATGGCGCGGCGTGCTGCCGGTCGATCTGCTGGCCTGCAATCTGGATCAGGGCCAGCCGAACTTTCCGGCGACCGTGCTGCCCGAATTCCTGCAGGCGCGCGGCGTGCCCCACCGGATCGAATATCAGGACACCTATTCCATCGTGAAGGAAAAGGTCCCCGCCGGGCGCACCTATTGCGCGCTGTGTTCGCGGCTACGGCGCGGCAACCTCTATCGCATCGCCCGCGAGGAGGGCTGTTCGGCCGTCGTGCTGGGCCATCACCGCGACGACATCCTCGAGACGTTCTTCATGAACCTCTTTCATGGTGGCCGGCTGGCAACCATGCCGCCCAAGCTGCTGAACGAGGAGGGCGATTTGACCGTCCTGCGCCCCCTGGCCTATGTGGCCGAGGCCGATTGCGAGCGGTTCTCGCAGGCGATGGCCTATCCGATCATCCCCTGCGACCTCTGCGGCAGCCAGGAGGGCCTGCAGCGCGTTCAGGTGAAGCGCCTGCTGGACGAATGGGAGGCGCGGACCCCCGGGCGGCGGCAGGTGATGTTCCGGGCCCTGATGAATGTGCGCCCGTCGCATCTGCTGGACACCGGACTGTTCGGTTTTTCATCGCTTTTCCCCCTGCAGGACGGGAACCAGGGCACGGAACCCCCGATCCTGCGTGATCGGGACGACCTCCATTAACGGTACGACAAGCAATTTGATCTAATTCTGATACCGGTGATTCCGTGAAAGGTCCGGTATGTCAATGAATGTGAGCCGTCTGCTCTCGCCCCTGCGCAACCTGCTTTGCGGCGTGAACCGGAGACAGGATCTGTCACGCAGCCTGCTGTTGCTGCGGGTGGAAAACACCGAGACCCTGGGAACCATCCTCGACAAGGTCGCCATGGGGCATCTGCTGGTCCAGCTGTCCATGTCGCTCGGCCGCGCGGTGCGCCCCTATGACCCGGTGCAGGTGTTGGCGCCGGGCCTGTTCGCCTTTGTGCTGCGCGACCGGACGGACCGGGATGCCTTGCAGGTGGCACGCCGCCTGCACCAGCAGGGTCAGGCCCCGGTGCCCCTGGCGGGCCAGCACGTCACCCCGGTGATGACCGGCGTGCTGATCCATGCCGAGGCCCCCGACCTGCCCTCGATCCCCGAGCTGGTCGAGAATGCCCGCCAGCGGATGGACATGGTGCAGGATGCCTTTCTAGGCCAGCTTCAGCTGTTTCCGCATGACCGGGCGCTGACCCGCCCCGGCCTGATCGCCACCGTCAGCGACGCCGTGGCCGCAGCCCAGATGCAGGCCTGGTTCCAGCCGCAGATCAGCTGCCACTCCGGCCAGATCACCGGGTTCGAGGCTCTGGCCCGCTGGAACCACCCCACGCGCGGCGTACTGGCCCCCGGGGCCTTCATGCCGCAGATGTCGGCGGCCGATCACAACACGCTGACGCTGTTCATGCTGGCCCAATCCATGGCCGCGCTGAAGACCTGGGATCAGGCCGGGTTCGACGTGCCGACCGTGTCGATCAACATCTCGAACTGCGAACTGTCCGGCCGGGGCTTTGCCGATTGCCTGCTGTGGGAACTGGACCGCCACGAGATCGCCCCCAGCCGCCTTGTGGTCGAGGTGCTGGAAAGCGTCGGCCCCGTCACCAGCAGTGGCGAGACGCGCGACAACCTGCGCAAACTGGCCAAGGCGGGGTGCCAGATCGACCTGGATGATTTCGGCACCGGCTATGCCAGCCTGGATGCGATCCGTCAGTTCGGCATCAACCGCATCAAGATCGACCGCAGCTTTGTCACTGCCTGCGATATCGATGACGCGCAGCAGCGCATGATCCTGGCGATCCTGGCCCTGGCCGAACGGCTTGGCATCGCCGCCCTGGCCGAGGGCGTCGAGACGCGCGAGGAATACGCCTTTCTGGCGCAGATGGGCTGCGACGAGGTTCAGGGCTATGCCATCGCCAAGCCGATGCCGCTGAGCGACAGTCTGGACTTCCTCAAGCGCCATGCCGATGCGGCGGCCCGTCTGCCGACATTGGCCAAGCGGCGCTGACCGACCCGGCCCACGCCCGCCCGGCCGCGCAAAACCGCGACCGGGCGCGGCGTTTTCCCTGCATTCGCTTGCCAAACGGCAAATCCGCTTGACCTTTCGGGGTGCGTTCTGTTGAACCGGCCCGACTGACGCGATGACAGTGGTGAGGGAATGGAAGACAACAACCGCAATCTGATCCTGGCGACGGTTCTGTCGTTTCTGGTGATCCTGGTCTGGTACACGGTCTTCGCCCCGGAACCCGTATCCGATCAACCGTCCGGCGTTCCGCTGGCCGAACAGAGCATCGGCGACCAGCCGCTGACCCCCGCGACGGGCACGACCGCCCCCGCCGATCTGGCCGAGGCACCGCCCGCGGGCGAGCCGGTGGGCCGCGTCGCGATCCAGTCGCCGGCACTGTCGGGCTCGATCTCGCTGGCGGGGGGGCGCATCGACGACCTGCTGCTGACCCGCTATCAGGAGACCCTGGACGAGGGGTCGCCCGACGTGCGTCTGCTGTCGCCCTCTTCGGCGACCGCCGATGACAGCGTGAACATCAACGTGACCCGCCCCTATTACGCGGTCTATGGCTGGACCCCGGGTCCGGGCGTGGACGCGGCGCTGGTGCCCAACCCCGCGACCGTCTGGACGCTGGAATCGGGCGACACGCTGGCACCTGGCCAGCCGGTGACGCTGGCTTGGGACAATGGCGCGGGCCAGATCTTCCGCCGGACCTTTGCGCTGGACGAGAACTATCTGTTCACCATCGGCCAGAGCCTGCAGAACGACGGCGACGCCGCCTTCTCGGCCGCGCCCTACGGCATCATCGCGCGCCACGGCCGTCCCGACACGCAGAACTTCTTCGTGCTGCACGAGGGCGTGGTGGGCATGCATGACGGCACCCTGATCGAGATGAAGTACGACCGCATCGCCGAACTGGACCCGATCGAGCGCGAGGGCCGCGCCCAGGTGTTCGAGGTCAGCGGCAACGGCTGGATCGGCTTCACCGACAAGTACTGGATGACCTCGCTGGCGCCCGCGCCGGGCCAAGCCTTCACCGCGGTGGTGAAATACGCCGATGGCGCCGACATCTATCAGACCGAAGCCCGCTTTCCGATGCAGACCGTCCAGCCCGGCACCCAGCTGAGCGCCGACAGCTATCTGTTCGCCGGTGCCAAGGTCTGGGAGGTCATCCGCAGCTATGAGGAGAGCCCCGGCATCCAGCGTTTCGTCGATTCGATCGACTGGGGCTGGTTCTTCTTCCTGACCAAGCCGATCTTCCAGCTGCTGCATTGGCTGCATGGCATCATCGGCAACATGGGCTGGGCGATCATCGCGCTGACCTTCGTGCTCAAGACGCTGGTCTTCCCGCTGGCCCGCAAATCCTACATCTCGATGGCCAAGATGAAGGAGCTGCAGCCGCAGATGGAGGAGCTCAAGGCGCGCACCGGCGATGACCGCATGAAGTTCCAGAAAGAGGTGATGGAGCTTTACAAGCGCGAAAAGGTGAACCCCGCCGCGGGTTGTCTGCCGATCCTGCTGCAGATCCCGATCTTCTTCTCGCTCTACAAGGTGATCTTCGTCACGATCGAACTGCGCCACGCGCCGTGGTTCGGCTGGATCCAGGATCTGTCGGCACCCGATCCGTCCAGCCTGCTGAACCTTTACGGCCTGCTGCCCTTCGGCGTGCCGGCACAGGGAACGCTGCTGCATTCGCTGACCCTGCCCGCGCTGGCCATCGCCCTGGGCCTCAGCATGTGGTTCCAGCAAAAGCTGAACCCGGCGCCCACCGATCCTGCGCAAAAGATGATCTTTGCCTGGATGCCGTGGATCTTCATGTTCATGCTGGGCGGCTTTGCCTCGGGTCTGGTCCTGTACTGGATCACCAACAACGTGATCACGATCCTGCAGCAATACACAATCATGACCATGCACGGCGCGCGGCCCGACCTGTTGGGCAACGTCAAGTCCTCGATCCCGGTGCGCAAGCGCCCCGGCGACAAGCCCGGCAAGGGAGGCGCCGGAAAGTGACCGCGTATCTGGCCCTGATCCGCCGCCATCCGATCAAGTCGGTCGGCGGAGAGGGGCTGGAGCAAGTCACCCTGCAGGCAGGCCAGCGCCTGCCCGGCGACCGGGAATGGGCCATCCTGACCGAGGCCGGAGAGCGTCACGCCCTGACCAGCCAGACCGAGGGGCAGCCGGACCGCTGGCTGCCCAAATCCTGCTTTCTGCGCGGGGTCGCGTCCCCTGCGCTGCAGGCCGTCACCGGCGGCTGGCAGGGCGACCAGCTGGTTCTTGACCACCCCGCCCGAAGCCGCATCACGCTGGACCCCGCCCGCGACGGGGCGCGGCTGATCGACTGGCTGCGCCCGCTCTGGCCCGCCGACGCCCCCGGGCCCACGCGTCTGGTGCGCGGGGCGGGCGTCTGGACCGACCAGAAATCGCCGCTGATCTCGGTCCTGTCCCTGTCCAGCCTGGCCGAGGTGGAGACGCGGACGGGCGGCACGCTTGGCACGCATCGTTGGCGCGGCAACCTGTGGGTCGCAGGCTGGGCCGCCTTCGCGGAACGCGACCTGATCGGCCGAACGATCCGCATCGGCGCGGTCGCGCTGCGGATCGCCGAGCCTATCGGGCGCTGTGACGCCACCAGCGCGGACACGGCCACCGGTCTGCGCGACCGTGATATGGTCGCCACGCTTTCCGGCCTGTATGGCCATACCGATTTCGGCGTCTTTGCCGAGGTCGTCACCGGCGGCACGATCCGCCTTCAGGATCAGGTCCACGCATGAAAGTCGCCTTTCCAACCGCCCCCGAACCCGAAGCCGCCGCCGCTGAGGCCGCGCGCCTGCTGTTTGCTGGCCCCGTCGATTTCGTGAAGGGGGTCGTCCACATGGACGGCCTGCCCCCTGCCGACCGCCCCGAGGTCTGCTTTGCCGGACGCTCGAATGTCGGGAAATCCAGCCTGATCAACGCGCTGACCGGGAGGAACAGCCTGGCCCGCGCCTCGAACACGCCGGGCCGCACGCAAGAGATCAACTATTTCGCCTTGGGCACCCACGGCTATCTGGTCGACCTGCCCGGCTATGGCTTTGCCAAGGCCCCCGTGGCCGTGGTCGCCAAATGGCAGGCGCTGCTGAAATCCTATCTGGCCGGGCGCCAGACCCTGCGCCGGGCCTTTTGCCTGATCGATTCGCGCCACGGCGTGAAGGATGTCGATCACGAGATCATGACCCTGCTGGACCGGTCCGCCGTGCCCTTTCAGGTGGTGATGACCAAGACCGACAAGCTGGGCCCCAACGCACTGCAACCCGTGCTGGAGCAGGTCCAGGAGGCGCTGCAAAAGCATCCCGCCGCCTATCCCGAGCTGGTCGTGACCAGTTCGGAAAAGGGCCACGGCATAGCCACGCTGCGCGCGATCATCGCCGGGCTGGACTGATCGCGCCCCGCGTCCTAGGGTCCGCCCCGTCAGACAGGGGCCCCCAAGGATGAGAACACAGACCATGAATCGTGACTGGATCGCCACCGCCCGCACCTTGTCCGAGGCCCTGCCCTACCTGCAGCGCTATTCCGGCTCTGTCGTGGTGGTCAAGTTCGGCGGCAATGCCATGGGCGACGACGAGGCCATGGCCGAATTCGCCCGCGACATCGTTCTGATGAAGCAGGTCGGCATGAACCCGGTCGTCTGCCATGGCGGCGGCCCGATGATCAACGACCTGCTGGCCCGCCTCGGCATCGAGAGCCGCTTTGTCCGTGGCAAGCGCGTGACTACCAAGGAGACCGTCGAGGTGGTCGAGATGGTGCTGTCGGGCCTGGTCAACAAGCGCATCGTCCAGGCCATCAACGATGCGGGCGGGCGCGCGGTCGGCATCTCGGGCAAGGATGACGACATGATGGTCTGCGAGGCCGACGACCCCGAACTGGGCTTTGTCGGTCGCCCGGTCGAGATGAACGTCCAGATCATCCGCGATCTGTACGGCGCCGGCATGATCCCGGTCATCGCCCCCGTCGCCACCGGCATGGAGGATAACGAGACCTTCAACGTCAACGGCGACACCGCGGCGGGTGCCATCGCGGGCGCGCTCAAGGCCGACCGCCTGCTGCTGCTGACCGATGTGACGGGGGTCAAGGACGCCTCGGGGCAGGTGGTCACGCAGCTGCATCCTGACCAGGTGCGCGCGATGATCGCCGACGGCCAGATCGCCGGCGGCATGATCCCCAAGACCGAGACCGCACTGAAGGCCCTGGACGACGGTGTCCGCGCCGTCGTGATCCTGGACGGGCGGGTGCCCAATGCCTGCCTGCTGGAGCTGTTCACCGAACACGGCGCCGGTTCGCTGATCCGCACGACCGAACCGCGGGTGACGCCGCGCGGATTGCGCCAGACCCCCAGCCCGCTGTGACCGGTCGCGAAGCGCTTGCTCCTGCGACGATGGCTGTGGCAGGCTGCCGAAACTGACGGCATGGCACAGGAGGCCGCTATCTCATGACCCCACTCGGACACCGACGCCTGATCCTGACCCGCCATGCGAAATCGGCCTGGGACGATCCCACGCTGGACGACCATGACCGGCCGCTGAACGACCGAGGGCGGCGCTCGGCGCGGGCCCTTGGCGACTGGCTGGCCAGCCGCGGATACGAGCCGGAGGAGGTGCTCTGCTCCTCGGCCGCGCGCACGCAGGAGACCTGGGCGGTCATCGCCGGGGCACCGCTGGAGGTTCGTCCCCTGATGCGCATCGAACCAAGCCTCTATCAGGCCGGGGCGGAGCGGATGATGGCGGTCCTGAAATCGGCCACGATGCCGACCGTGATGATGCTGGGGCATAATCCGGGCATTTCGGAATTCGCCGCGATGCTGCCCGCACGGGCGCCGACCGACCCGGATTTCCGCCGCTATCCCACCGGCGCGACCCTGGTGGTCGATTTCCAAGTCGACGCATGGGACCAGATCGCACCTGGTCAGGGCAGCGTCATGGATTTCGTGCGCCTGGACGGCCGCATCTGACCGCAGGGGCAGGGGCGACCCCCCTGCCCCCTTTGACGCTCAGTGCCCCAGGATCTGGCTGAGAAACAGCTTGGTCCGTTCGGATTTCGGGTTGTTGAAGAAATCGGTCGGGTTGTTCTGCTCGACGATCTGACCCTGGTCCATGAAGATCACGCGGTTCGCCACGGCTTGGGCAAAGCCCATCTCGTGGGTGACGCAGATCATCGTCATCCCCTCCTCGGCCAGCTCGATCATGGTGTCCAGGACCTCCTTGATCATCTCGGGGTCCAGCGCGCTGGTCGGCTCATCGAACAGCATGATCTTGGGCTGCATGCACAGCGACCGCGCGATGGCCACGCGCTGCTGCTGGCCGCCCGACAGCTGGCCGGGATACTTGTCGGCCTGCTCGGGGATCTTGACCTTCTCCAGGAACCGCATGGCGGTCGCCTCGGCCTGCTTGCGCGGGACCTTGCGCACCCAGATGGGCGCCAGCGTGCAATTCTCCAGCACCGTCAGATGCGGGAACAGGTTGAAGTGCTGGAACACCATGCCCACCTCGGAGCGGACCTTATCGATGTTCTTGATGTCGCTGGTCAATTCGACCCCGTCGACCGAGATGTGACCGGCCTGATGCTCCTCTAGGCGGTTGATGCAGCGGATCAGCGTCGATTTTCCCGAACCCGACGGCCCGGCGATGACGATGCGTTCGCCCTTATGGACGGTCAGGTCGATGTCGCGCAGAACGTGGAACGTGCCGTACCACTTGTTCATGTCGCGGATCTCGATGGCGACCTCGTCGCTGACCGTCATCTGGCTGCGGTCGATCGGACGTTCGATGGTTTCCATGGGAGGGGGTCCTTACCTGTGGTCGCGTTGCAGGCGGCGTTCCAGATACATCGAGTATCGCGACATGCCGAAGCAGATGAGAAAGAAGATGCCGCCGACGAAAATGAACGGCTCCCAATAGATGCCCTTCCATTCGACATTGGCGCGAACGGCGTCGGACATGGATTTCAGCGGGTCATAGAGGCCCACGAAGGTCACCAGCGTCGTGTCCTTGAACATGCCGATGAAGGTCGACACGATCCCCGGGATGCTGATCTTGAGCGCCTGCGGCAGCACGATCAGCCGCTGTGCCTTCCAGTAATCCAGGCCCAGGGCGTCGGCGGCCTCGTACTGGCCCTTGGGCAGGGCTGCCAGGCCGCCGCGGATCACCTCGGCCATATAGGCGGCGGCGAACAGCGTGACCATGATGATGACGCGCAGGATGATGTCGAAGGTCGTCCCCGGCGGCAGGAAGTAGTTCAGCAGCAGCGAGGCTACGAACAGCAGCGTGATCAGCGGCACGCCCCGGATGAATTCGATGAAGACCACCGACAGCGACTTGATCAGGAACATGTCCGATTGCCGCGCCAGCGCCAGCACGATGCCCAAAGGCAGCGACAGGGCAATGCCCGCGACGCCGATGGTCAGCGACAGCAGGAACCCCCCAAAGCGGTCCGAGCGGACCGATTCGATGGACAGCGACAGCAGCCCCTCGGCATCGCGGGCCGCGTCCCCCGCCAGCACCAGCCAGAAGATCAGCGTGACCACGATCGCCGCCACCGTCGCCACCAGCGGCGACACGCGCGACAGCAGCCGCCAGGCGACCCAGCCCAGAGCCGGGCCGACCAGCACGAAGATCGGGCCCCACAGGGTGCCGCCCCACAGGAACCACACCCCCAGCAGCGGATAGACGATGGAAAAGGGCAGCATCCAGGCGATGTTGCGCTCGGACAGGATCAGGCCAGTGGCCAGCACGATGGCGGCAAAGACCAGCCAGCCCGCAGGCGCGCCCAGCACGACCATCGCCCAGAGGGTCACCAGCGTGGTGATGGCCAGCACGACCCGCCGGATGGTCAGCGATGCGCTGAACAGCACCGGCGCCAGCGCGACCATCAGCAGACCAAAGGTCATCGTCGGGCGCCAGTACAGGTGCTGGGGATAGAAGCCGAACAGATACTGGTTCCAGCGCTCGCGGATCACCGCAAAGCAGGCGCCGCGCGCATCGGGGCCCCAGGTGGCGCTGATGATCTCACGGCATTCGGTCAGGCTGGACGCGTTCCAGACGGAATGCGCGAACCAGTCCCAGAAGGTGGCGACCAGGAACCACAGGATCAGCAGGCCCAGGACGGTCAGGATCGAATTGACCGGCCCCGAGAACAGGTTCTCGCGCAGCCAGCGCACGGCGCCCGATTCGCGGATCGGCGGGGCGGCGGCGGGCAGCATGGTGTCGCGCACGAAGGCGACGGTCTGGGCGTGGGTGTCGCTCATCTCACCGCTCCTTCAGTTTGACGCGGGCGTTGAAGACGTTCATGCCCGCCGAGATGATCAGGCTGAGCGCCAGATAGGTCAGCATCATCAGCACGATGGCCTCCAGCTCTCGGCCGGTCTGGTTCAGCGTGGTGCCGCCCAGGGTGCCGCGCAGGTCCATGTAGCCCACCGCGATCGCCAGAGAGCTGTTCTTGGTCAGGTTCAGGTATTGCGAGATCAGCGGCGGAATGATGACCCGCAAAGCCTGCGGCAGGATCACCAGGCTCATGGTGCGGTTCGGGCGCAGGCCCAGGGCAAAGGCCGCCTCGGACTGGCCGCGGCTGACGGCCAGGATGCCCGCGCGGACGATTTCCGCGATGAAGGCCGCCGTGTACAGCGTCAGCGCCAGCCACAGCGCCACCAGCGAATTCGAGACGTTCAGCCCGCCGGTAAAGTTGAACCCCTGCAGGCTGGGCGCCTCCAGGTGCAGGCCAAAGAACCAGATCAGGAACAGCGACGGCAGCGTCATCACGGCCAGGGTCTTCCACCAGGTCACGGGGCGGTTGCCGGTGCGGTCCTGAACGTCCTGCGCCCAGGCCCGGATCATGCGCCGCACGATCCAGCCGCCGACCAGCACCACGACAAAGGCGATGGTGGCCCAGTTGAAGGTGATGCGCGCGCCCAAGTCCAGGCTGCCCGGATCGTTGGTCATGGCCAGCGTCGGCAGCGCGGTGTAGCGGTTCGTCAGCGCGACATTGTCGAACAGGATCATGCCGGCGCTGGCCTCGTCGCCGCGAAAGGCGTTGGGCGGCGGCAGGATCTCGGTGAAGACCGCGTAAACGATCAGGATCCACAGCAGCAGCGGCATGTTGCGGAAGATCTCCACGAACACCGTCATCAGCCGTGCGAACAGCCAGTTCCTCGACAGCCGCGCCACGCCCACGATCACGCCAAGAACGGTCGCCGCGATGCAGCCCAGGACAGCCACGATCAGCGTGTTCAGCAGCCCCACGACCGAGGCGCGCAGATGCGTGTCATCGGCCGTGTAGGGGATCGGCGTCTGCGAGATGTCATAGCCCGCCCGCTGGAACAGGAACCCGAAATCGAAGCTTTTGCCCATCAGGGCCAGGTTGCGGATCGTGTTGTCGATCAGCCACCAGGCGGCGGCCATGACCAGAATGAACACGATGACCTGAAAAGTCAGGGACCGATACCGCCGGTCATTGACCAGCATGCTCAGCCGGAACGGCGGTGTCGCCGTTGCCCGGATGTCCGTCATCTTGAATACCCCTGTCGCCCGCCACCGGCTTTGCGCCGTTTTTTATTGAGGCAGGTTTATCGTTGCTGGAGAGGGTGGGGCCGGACCCATGACAGGTCCGGCCCCGATCGCGTCAGCCGATCAGCGGAACGGCGGGGCGTAGAGCAGGCCGCCCTGCGTCCATTGCGCGTTCAGACCGCGGGCCAGGCCGATGGGGGTCTGCTCGCCGATATTGGCGGCAAAGATCTCGCCATAGTTGCCGTTGGCCAGGATCGCGCGGCGTGCCCATTCGGCGTCCAGGCCGATCATGGCGCCCAGCTCGTCCGTGGTGCCCAGAAGGCGCTGGACCTCGGGGTTCTCGGAGGAGCGGACCAGCTCCTCGATGTTGCGCGAGGTGACGCCGTATTCCTCGGCGGCGACCAGCGCGTTCAGCGTCCAGCGCGCGATGTCGCCCCAGTTGCTGTCGCCATGGCGCACGGCCGGCCCAAGCGGCTCCTTGGAGATGATCTCGGGCAGGATGATGTGGTTTTCGGGGTCGGCAAAGGCCGCACGGGTCGCAGCCAGGCCCGACGCGTCGGTCGTGTAGGCGTCGCAGGCGCCGGCCATGTACTGCTGCTCGCCCTCGGCATTGCTGTCGATGTTGACGGGCGTGTAGGCCATGTTGTTGGCACGGAAGTAGTCGGCCAGGTTCAGCTCGGTCGTGGTGCCGGTCTGGATGCAGATCGTCGCGCCGTCCAGTTCCTTGGCCGAGGTCACGCCCAGGTCACGGTTCACCATGAAGCCCTGGCCGTCGTAATAGTTGACGCCCACGAAATCCAGCTTCAGGTCGGTGTCGCGCGAATAGGTCCAGGTCGAGTTCCGGGCCAGCACGTCGACCTCGCCCGAGGACAGCGCGGTAAAGCGCGTCTGGCCGGTGGTCGGGACGAACTTGATCTTGTTGGGGTCACCCAGCACGGCGGCGGCCAGTGCGCGGCAATAGGCGATGTCGAAGCCGGTCCAGTTGCCGCTGGCGTCGGGCGCCGCGAATCCGACCAGGCCGGTGTTGACGCCGCAATTCAGCTCGTCGCGTTCCTTGACCTGGGCCAGGGTCGACCCCTCCTGGGCCATGCCCATGCCCGCCAGCAGGGTCGCTGCGGTCACCGTCCCCAGGAAAACCGATTTTTTCATTGTTACCTCTGTGTTGGAGCGCCCTGCCCCCCTGACGGGCGGCGGACACGATGCGGACCCTTCGCGGAGCCCTTGTCGGCATAGCACGGCGCGGTGTGCCGTCCTATTAGGCGGTATTGTGCCGATACAAGTTGCCACGTCAAGAACCCCGTCCGGGTCCGCAACCGCTTTCAACCCCGGCGGGACAGGTGCCACAGCCGCTCTGCCGAAAGAATCGCCACAAGGCGGCCTTCGGCGGCCTCCGCAGCCTCCTCGTCGCTGCCCCACCGCTCGGCCTGGAAATCCTCGTCGATGCGGGACAGGCGATGCGCGTCGGGGGCGTCGATGCGCCCCTCGACCACCGCCAGGCCCAGGATCAGCGAACCGGGAATCGTCACCAGATCATGCAGCGCGGTCAGCCCCCACAGGTCCAGCGCCCGCACCCGGGCATGCAGACGCGCCAGCGCGGCGGGGTCCTGATCGACGGGAATCACCCCGTGCGTGATGCGCAGCGGCGCGGCCAGATGGGTGGCCGACCAGTCGATCAGCGGGTCCCAGCCCTGCGCCTGGCGGCGGATCAGCACCTCGGGTTCGGTTGCCCGATAAGACAGCAGGTCAGTGCCGCCATATTCGGCAAGCATCGCAGCAACCGCATCGAATTGCGGTGCGACTTTTTCGACGGCCGAGTTCGCGGCCCGGGTCAGCGGCATGGTCTGCGGCACGATCAAATCGTCCTGCGCCTGCCATTCCGCCGCGATCGAGGCCGCCAGCCCTTCGGTCGGCAGGACCAGCGGGTGCTTGCCGGGGGTGCGTAGGACGCGGTCGTCCAGCATCACCTCGAACCCGCCTTGGGCCGGGCGCAGATCGGCGGTCTTCCAAAACCGCCGGGCCTTCCATTCGCTCATGCCGCCCACTCCTCGATGGCCTGTGTCAGGGTGGCGAAATCGTCCAGCACACGCACGGCCCCTGCCCCGTGCAGCGCATCGATCGGGTGATAGCCCCAGCTGACGCCAAAGCCTGCCAGCCCGGCGGCACCCGCCATCAGCATGTCAAAGCTGGTATCGCCGATCATCACCGCCCGGTCCGCCTGCGTCCCCGTCTCGGCCAGCGCCGCGTACAGCATCGAGGGATGCGGCTTGGACGGATGCCCATCCGCCGTCTGCAGGCTGAGGAACCGCCCCTGTAGCCCATGCGCCTTGATCATCGCATCCAGCCCGCGCCGCGATTTGCCCGTGGCCACTGCCAACCGCAGGTTGTCGTGATCGGCCAGCCGGTCCAGACAGGCCATCGCCCCGTCATAAAACGGCGCGGCACTGTCCAGCCGCGCCCGCATGAAGCTGTCCTTGTAGGCCGCGACGATCCGCGCCTGCGTGTCGGCATCGACCTCCGGGGCCAGCTGCGCCACCGCCACCGGCAGCGACAGGCCGACGATGGACAGCACCTGCGCCTTGGGCAGCGGCGTCAGCCCGACCTGGTCAAAGGCGAACCCCATCGCGTGGGTGATGTGGTTCTGGCTGTCGACCAGCGTGCCGTCGACGTCAAAGACGACCAGTCTCATTCGTCATCCGCGAACGGATCGTCCGGCACGTCGTTCTCGTGCCAGCCCACCGATTTCCAGGTGCGGGTCATGTGTTCGGGCAGCGGCGCGGTGATGGTCATGCGCTTTTTCGTGATCGGATGGTCGAAGGTGATCGACCGCGCGTGCAGGTGCAGCTTCTTGCTGATCTCTCCGCCCAGTTGTGCGCCCCAGCCATCGCCCAGGTTCTCCTGCCCCGAGCCGCCGTACTTGCCGTCGCCCACGATCGGATGGCCCAGTTCGGCCATATGCGCGCGCAGCTGGTGCGTGCGCCCGGTGATCGGCACCAGCGCGCACCAGCTGGCCCGCGTCGCCAGCGCGTCCAGCACCGCGTAATCGGTGGTGGCCCGCTTGGCGCCTTCGGTCTTGTCAATGTCGCGGGGGTGGACCGCGATCATCTTTTCGTTGTCGCCGCCGCGCCCCGAACCGCCCTTGACCAGGCCGTAACGGATCGTGCCCATCCGCGGATGCGGGACGCCCGCCACCGCCGCCCAATAGATCTTGCGCGTGGTGCGCGAGCGGAACGCCTCGGACAGGGCGCGTGCCACGCGGTCGGTCCGCGCCAGCAGCAGGACACCCGACGTGTCCTTGTCCAGACGGTGCACCAGCTTGGGCCGCTCCTTGAAGCCGAACAGCAGCGCGGTGGTCAGCCCGTCCACATGGCGACCGCCCAGACCGCTGCCGCCCTGACTGGGCAGGCCGGGGGGCTTGTTCAGGGCGATGATATGCTCGTCCTTCCACAGGACGGCGGACTGGATCATCTCCTCGTCGCTGTCGCTGACGCGCGGGCCCAGGGGGCGTTCCGCGCGCTCGGGCATGTCCCCCGGCTCGGGCAGCGGCGGGATGCGGACCTGCTGGCCCGGCTCGATCCGGGTGGCGGCCTTGACGCGGCCCCCGTCGACGCGCAGCTCTCCCTTGCGGCACATCTTCTCGATGGCCACCTGCGACAGCTGCGGAAAGCGTTTCTTCAGCCAGCGATCCAGCCGCATCTCTGCGTCATCATCGCCGACCATGATCGTCTGCACGGCACTCATGCCCAAATTCCTTGTCCCAAGGCCGGTCCGGCCTGACGACCCCCCGGCAATCGCAGGACCGAAAGCCCCCGCGTCCCGCACCCACCGCCCGATCCGGCCTTGCGCAACGGGCGCGCGGGGCGCGGTTCATTGTTGCGCGTCTGTGTGGCGGCTGGCCCCCAAAGTCAACCGCCGCGCTTCAGCCGCTGGCTGACGAACCAGTCCAGCCGCCGCTTCAACTCACGCTCGAAACCCCGCTCGACCGGGACATACAGCACTGGCCGCTTCAGCCCGTCGGGGAAGTAATTCTGGCCGCTGAAGGCGTCCTCGGCATCGTGATCATAGGCATAGCCCGCGCCATAGCCCTGATCCTTCATCATCTTGGTCGGCGCGTTCAGGATATGGGCGGGGGGCATCAGGCTGCCGGTGCGCCGCGCCTCGGCCCGCGCGTTCTTGTAGGCGGCATAGCCCGCGTTGGATTTCGGGGCCAGCGCCAGATAGATCACCGCCTGCCCCAATGCCAGCTCCCCCTCCGGGGAGCCGAGCCGTTCGTACAGCGCCCAGGCATCCAGGCAGTGCCGCGCGGCCGCCGGATCGGCAAGGCCGATATCCTCGATCGCCATGCGGGTGATGCGCCGCGCCAGATAGCGCGGGTCCTCTCCCCCCTCCAGCATGCGCGCCAGCCAGTACAGCGCCGCATCCGGGTCGCTGCCCCGCACCGCTTTGTGCAGCGCCGAGATCAGGTTGTAATGCTCCTCGCCCGACTTGTCGTATTTGGGCGCCCGCTTCATCAGCCGCTGCGCCAGGGTGTCGGGGTCGATGCGGCCGTCGACTTTCCACGCCGCGACCTGCTCGATCAGGTTCAGGGCGGCGCGGCCATCCCCATCGGCCATGTCCAACAGGACCTGGCGCGCGGGCCCGGTCAGCGGCAGGGCACGGCCCAGCTCACGCTCGGCCCGCTGCGCCAGCAGTTCCAGATCGGCGGGCGACAGACGGTCCAGCACGATGACCTGCGCCCGCGACATGACGGCGGCGTTCAGCTCGAACGAGGGGTTCTCGGTCGTGGCGCCGACCAGCAGGATCGTCCCGTCCTCCATATGCGGCAGAAAGCTGTCCTGCTGCGCCTTGTTGAAGCGGTGGATCTCATCGACGAACAGCAGCGTGCCGCGCCCCTGGCTGCGGCGCAGCCGCGCGGCGTCGAACACCTTCCGCAGGTCGGGCACGCCGGTAAAGATCGCGCTGATCTGGACAAAGGCCAGGTCGGTCTCATCGGCCAGCAGGCGCGCGATGGTGGTCTTGCCCACACCGGGCGGCCCCCACAGGATCAGCGACGACAGGCTACCCGACGCCAGCATGCTGCCCAGGGGTCCATCCGGGCCCAGCACCTTGGCCTGTCCGATGACCTCGGACAGGCGGGACGGCCGAATGCGATCGGCCAGGGGCCGGTTCCCCGTTCCGGACGGGGGGTCTGCCTGCGGCGCGGTGTCGAACAGATCTGCCATGAGGGCCTATTCTAGGCCGGACCGCGGCGCTGCGACAGCCCCGTTCCGCGCGGCGATGACGGTCAGTGCATCTTGGCGGTCAGGTCGATCGAGACGCATTGGAACTGGCCATCCTCGATCTGCATCTCGCAGCCCAGGGCCTCGGCGGTCAGGCCGCAGCGCCCGTACCAGCGCGGCCAGTTGGCCCCGGTCAGCGCGATCAGCCGCGTGGCGCCCATGTCGCGGGCCGATCCGGTCATCGCTTCGACCATCTTGAAATGCACCTTGCGGCGATACATCTGCGGGATCGAATGGCTGACGAACACGCGCGAGCATTCCCAGACATGCGGATCGACCGGTGCGGGCGCATACAGCAGGTCCTGCGGAATCGCCCCGCCCAGAATCCCCTCCTGCGCGTCGCGGATCATGTAGGAATAGATGCCGCAGCGCGCGGTCGTCGGCGTCAGACGGATGCCGGCCAGGATGTCCGTGCGGTCGTGAATGGCGATCCAGCGGCTTTGCGGCGTGTCGTACTGGTCGAACTCCATATCCTCGGACTCGGGCAGGTCCCAGTTCTTCTGGATGATGAAGCTCTGCTTGCGGGCGCGGAACAGGTTCGCGAACAATTCACCGTGGTTATGAAGATTTGAAAAGGAAAGGGTCGTCATCTGCATCTGATACTCCTGGGGTGTGAGGGCACCCTTGTCTGCCACGCGGACCCCTGGGCGACATCTACAACAAACGGTATTCCTTGGCCCTCTGCAGCGCCTCGGCCGTCGTCCGCGCCTTCAGGCGTTCCCGGACAGAAATCAACCTTGCCTTGAACGCGCTTTCGGTGATGCCAAGCTTGGCAGCCGCTGCTGCATGACGATCGCCCTCCGCAATGCAACGAAGGGCTTCTTTCTGAGCCTTGGTCAGGCTCGCAGGCGGCTCGGTCATTTCGTGAAGCCGCCGCACCGTGGTCGAGATATCCTCGATCTCGGCATCGGTGAACTCGCGGTCGGCGCGTGCGAAGGACGCGATGGTGCGCGAGGCGATCGGACCGTGCGAGACGGTCAGACCAAAGATCAGACCGTGATCGGCCGCATCCTTGAGGATGTTGAACGGGTCCGGGATCGGCAGCGCCGACCACCGGCAGGACCCTGTGGTCGAGAACCCCCACGCGATCGTCGGATCGCGCAGGGCATAGCCGTTCTGGGAATAGAACTCGGACCATTCCTCGGCATAGGTCTGAAACTGCATCAGCGGTGCAGCAAACCGGATGTGCAAACCCACGAAATAGCCGGACAGGGCGTGCTTGCCCAGCTTTCTCAGAGCCGCATTTATGTCTGCACGTGATGACATGGCTTTTTGGACAGCTTGAAATGGTTTCGGTCAACGGTGCTGAAAGCATTCACCCGATTAAGTTTCAATTTGGTTAACGACTTTGATGCGATGAAAAAAACCATGCCCTCCCCCCGGAATCGATTGAACCTTCAACCGTTTCCACCAGGCGATGATACAGAGCCTGCAGCACGCGCGGAAGATGCTGAATGGTAGCTTCCCTAACGTAAAGGTAAAGCAGGCGGCCATGAAAAAACCCGCCGCGCTGGCACGCGGCGGGTCGATGCTTGGGGTCGTGATCCGGAGATCACTCCTCGGCGGCGTATTCCGCTTCCAGGCGGGTGCGGTCGGCGGCACCCTTGGCGCTGGTGTCGCGGTCGACCAGCTCGATGATCGCCATCGGCGCGTTGTCGCCATACCGGAAGCCGGCCCGCATGATGCGGACATAGCCACCCTGGCGGTCCTTGTAGCGCTCGCCCAGGACGTCGAACAGCTTGGCCACGTGCATGTCCTGCTTCAGCTGCGCATTCGCCTGACGGCGCGCGTGCAGGTCGCCGCGCTTGGCCAGCGTGATCAGCTTTTCGACGATCGGACGCAGTTCCTTGGCTTTGGGCAAGGTGGTCTTGATCTGCTCGTGCTCGATCAGCGAGCCGGACATGTTGGCGAACAGCGCCTTGCGGTGTTCGTGGGTACGGTTGAGGCGGCGGTAACCGCGAGCGTGACGCATGATGATCTCCTACAGCGTGTTTTGCTTTGTCCGGCAGCCCATGCGTGCGGGCCGCTCTCCTTGGGGCGGATGCCCGGTGGTCAGCGGGGGTTGCCCCCCGCCCTGATCTCAGAACTGGTCGTCGAAACGCTTGGCCAGGTCCTCGATGTTCTCCGGCGGCCAGTCGACCACGTCCATGCCCAGATGCAGGCCCATGCCCGACAGCACTTCCTTGATCTCGTTCAAGGACTTGCGGCCAAAGTTCGGGGTCCGCAGCATTTCCGCTTCGGTCTTCTGGATCAGATCGCCAATATAGACGATGTTGTCGTTCTTCAGGCAGTTGGCCGAACGAACCGACAGCTCCAGCTCATCGACCTTCTTCAGCAGGCGCGGGTCGAATTCCAGACCGTCGTCGCTGTCCTGACGGGTCGCCGATTCCGGCTCGTCGAAGTTCACGAAGACCGACAGCTGGTCCTGGACGATGCGCGCGGCATAGGCCACGGCGTCTTCCGGGGTCAGCGATCCGTCCGTCTCGATCTTCATCGTCAGCTTGTCATAGTCCAGCACCTGCCCCTCACGGGTGGGCTGAACCTCATAGCTGACGCGCTTGACCGGCGAGAAGATCGCGTCGATCGGGATCAGGCCGATGGGCGCATCCTCGGGACGGTTCTTGTCAGCGGCGACATAGCCCTTGCCCGTCTGCACGGTCAGTTCCATGTTCAGCTCGGCGCCGTCATCCAGATGGCAGATGACATGGTCGCGGTTCAGCACGGTGATGCCGGCCGTCTCCTGGATGTCGCTGGCCTTGACCTCACCCGGACCCTTGGCGGACAGAGTCAGGCGCTTGGGGCCTTCGACGTCCATCTTCAGGGTGACGCCCTTGAGGTTCAGCACGATGTCGGTCACGTCCTCGCGGACGCCGGCGACGCTGCTGAACTCGTGCAGGACGTTGTCGATCTGCACGGCCGTGATGGCACCGCCCTGCAGCGACGACATCAGCACGCGGCGCAGCGCATTGCCAAGCGTCAGGCCGAAGCCCCGCTCCAGCGGCTCTGCGATCAGCGTTGCCGTGCGGGTCGCGTCGGCACCCGGCTTGACCGCCAGCTGCGTCGGCTTGATCAGTTCGGCCCAGTTCTTGTGGATCATGGATTTTCCTCCATACTTGCTTCCTGCCCATGACCGTGGCCGGAAACGCCCGAGGTGAAATGCGAATGTCCGGCCCCCGCAGACATGCAGGGGCCGGTCAATGATGATCCAGGATCAGACGCGACGGCGCTTGGGCGGGCGGCAGCCGTTATGCGCGATCGGCGTCACGTCACGGATGGCCGTGATGTTGAAGCCGGCGGCGGCCAGTGCGCGCAAAGCCGATTCGCGGCCCGAACCGGGGCCCTGGACTTCGACGTCCAGCGTGCGGACGCCGTGTTCCTGCGCCTTGCGGCCGGCGTCTTCGGCGGCCATCTGGGCGGCGTAGGGGGTCGATTTGCGCGACCCCTTGAAGCCCATCGTGCCGGCCGAGGACCAGGCGATGGCGTTGCCCTGAACGTCGGAAATCAGGATTTTGGTGTTGTTGAAGCTGGAGTTCACATGAGCAACGCCGGTGGCGATGTTCTTGCGTTCCTTGCGCTTCATGCGGGTCTTGTCACGTGCCATGTCGCTTGCCCCTTATTTCTTCTTGCCGGCGATCGGCTTGGCTGGGCCCTTGCGGGTGCGCGCATTGGTATGCGTGCGCTGGCCACGGACCGGAAGGCCGCGACGGTGACGAAGACCGCGATACGAGCCCAGGTCCATCATGCGCTTGATGTTCATCTGGACTTCGCGGCGCAGGTCGCCCTCGACGGTCAGGTTGGCATCGATGTACTCGCGGATAGCCAGAACTTCGGCATCCGACAGATCGTTGATGCGGCGCGTCGGGTCGATGCCCGTGGCTTCGCAGATCTGCGCGGCATAGAGCGATCCGATGCCGTGGATATAGGTCAGAGAGATGGGGACGCGTTTCCCCGTTGGGATATTGACGCCAGCAATACGAGCCACGCGTTTTCCTTTTCAGTTGCGGTTCCGTAACGCCGGAACCTTTTTTCACAACGCAAGGCCCGAAAGCTGTGCCTTCGGGCCAAATCGATGGTCCACCCGCGAACCGGGTGATTCTCTTGCGAGATGCCGTGGATTAGCGGCAGATCGCCGCGCCGTCAAGCAGGCAGCGCCGCCGCGATCTGCGCCGAGACCTGATCCATGGCGGCCATGCCGTCCACGGTCTTCAGATTGCCCTTGGCGTAATAGTAGCCCAGCAGCGGTGCGGTCTTCTTGTAATACTCGCGCAGGCGGTCGGCAAAGACCTCGGGCGTGTCGTCGCGGCGCACGGGCTGACCCGCGGCGCGCGATTCGTCCGCGCGCTTGACGATGCGGCCAACCAGTGCCTCGTCGTCCACCTGCAGCTCGATCACCGCATCCAGCGCCATGCCGGATTCGGCCAGCAGGCGGTCCAGCGCATCCGCCTGCGCCAGGGTGCGCGGAAAGCCGTCAAAGATGAAGCCCTTGCCGCCCTTCTCCAGCTGCTCGCGGATCAGGCCGATGACGATCTCGTCGGTGACCAGCTCTCCGCGATCCATGACCTCGGCGACGCGCTGGCCCATCTCGGTCCCCGAGGACCGGGCGGCGCGCAGCATGTCGCCGGTGGACAGCTGGACCATCCCTTTTTCCTCGACCAGGCGGCTGGCCTGGGTTCCCTTGCCCGCCCCCGGCGGTCCCAACAGGATGATGTTGATGGTCATGGCGTCTGTCCCCCTCAGGCTGGCCATTCATGCGGCCTTGTCGTCTCGTCGATTGCCGGTCGCGCCTCAGCGGCGCGACGGCAACCGGCGTGGCTTGGCGGTGCCCGGCTTGCGCTTGCCGCGCAGCTGGGATTTCTCGATCAGCCCCTCGTACTGGTGCGCCAGCAGATGGCTCTGGACCTGATTGATCGTGTCCATCGTCACCGACACCACGATCAGCACCGACGTGCCGCCCAGATAGACCGGGATCGAGAACTGGTCGCGCAGGATCTCGGGCATCAGGCAGACCAGGGCCAGATAGGCCGAGCCAATGACCAGCAGGCGGTTCACCACGTAATCCAGATAGTCCTGGGTCCGCTTGCCCGGCCGGATGCCGGGGATGAAGCCGCCCTGGTTCTTCAGGTTCTCGGCCACGTCATCGGTCTTGAACGACACGTTCTGCGTATAGAAATACGTGAAGAAGATGATCATCGCCGCGAAGAACAGCAGATAGAGCGGCTGTCCGGGCCCGAAATAGGCCAGCACGATCGACATGATCGGGCCGGTCTCGTTCCCCGAGAAGGTCGAGATGGTGATCGGCAGCAGCAACAGCGAGCTGGCGAAGATCGCCGGGATCACGCCCGCCGGGTTGACCTTGACCGGCAGGTGGCTGGTCTGGCCGTCATAGACCTTCATGCCGACCTGGCGCCGGGGATATTGGATGCGGATCTTTCGGAGCGCGCGTTCCATGAACACGACGAAGGCGATGATCGCGATCAGCATCACGATCACGAACAGGATCACCGGGGTCGAGATGGCGCCCGTGCGGCCCTGTTGGAAGAAGGTCGCGAGCGCCGCCGGAATTTCCGCCAGGATGCCCACGAAGATGATCAGCGAGATGCCGTTGCCCACACCCCGCGCGGTGATCTGCTCACCCAGCCACATCAGGAACATGGTGCCGCCGACCAGCGTGATCACGACCGAGGCCTGGAAGAACAGCCCCGGCTCATGCGCCAGACCGCCCGCCTCAAGGCTGCGCGCCAGACCATAGGCCTGGAACAGCGCCAGCACGACCGTGCCGTAGCGCGTGTACTGGTTGATTTTCTTGCGGCCCTGCTCGCCCTCTTTTTTCAGCTGCTCCAGCGTGGGCACCATCGAGGTCAAAAGCTGCACGATGATCGAGGCCGAGATGTAGGGCATGATGCCCAGGGCGAAGACGCCCATCCGGCCAAGCGCGCCGCCGGTGAACATGGACAGCATGCCGCCGATGCCGGTCGAGGCCTGCTCCATGAAGTTGCGCAGCGCCGCGCCGTCGATGCCCGGCACCGGGATATAGGTGCCGATGCGGTACATGATCAGCACGCCGATCGTGAACCAGATCCGCTGGCGAAGTTCCGTGGCCCGACCGAGCTGCCCCCAGGAGAGGTTCGCGGCCATCTGTTCTGCGGCTGACGCCATGCTGTTCCGTCCCGTGTCATGACAGCGCCGCCGACCCGTTTTCGCGGGGACCGGCGGCGCCTGAAAACCTAGATGCTATCTATAGGGGCAGACATGCCCCGTTCAACAGCTTATTCGGCCGCCGCTGCGGTTGCGGGCAGCTGGACCTTGCCGCCGGCCTTCTCGACCGCCTCGACTGCGGCCTTGGACGCGCCGGTCACGGTGATGGTCAGACCGGCCTTCAGCTCACCCTTGGCCAGCAGACGGATGCCGTCCAGCTTGCGGCGCACCAGGCCCGAAGCGACCAGTGCGTCCTCGGTCAGTTCGGCCTTCGCGTCGATCTTGCCGGCATCGATGAAGCCCTGGATCATGCCCAGGTTCACGACGGCAAAGGATTTCGCGTTGGGCGCGGTGAAACCGCGCTTGGGCAGGCGGCGGTACAGCGGCATCTGGCCGCCCTCGTATCCGCCCAAAGCCACGCCCGAGCGCGACTTCTGACCCTTGATGCCGCGGCCTGCGGTCTTGCCTTTGCCCGAACCGGGGCCGCGCGCAACGCGCTTCTTGGATTTGTTCGCGCCGTCGTTGTCGCGGATTTCGTGCAGTTTCATGTCGCTTCTCCTTGCCGGACACACCCTCGAAGCGAAACAGGGGGCCACGGCTTTTCTTGCTTGTTGAATCACAGTGCCATCGGCACCGGGGCGCTATACGCCTAAACCCCGCATCATTCAAGCGATCCCGCCACAGCGCCCGGCGCAATCGCGTCCGACACCGTGTTGTGACTTGAGTGCGCCCGCCCGCTTGCTAGGCAGGATGGGCAACGAACCCCGGAAACCGCCATGTCCCGCCTGTCCCTCGCTCCCCTGGCCCTTCTGACCGCCCTCTGGGCCGCCCCTGCCCTGGCGCAGGAGGCCGATCCGACCTTCTGCACCGCCCGCATCAACAACCGCGACGTGGTCATGGGCTATGACCGGGCCGAGGCGCGCCTGTCCATCACCTATTCCCGCCGCGAACAGCTGGCCACGCGTATCGGGCGGCACGACTGCCCCAGCTATGTCGTGCTGCGCAGCCTGACCCCCGAACTGAGCGACGAAGAGCGCCTGCCCTTCTGCCTGCGCTTTGACAAGCAGACCGATTCGGTCATGGGCTATGACCTTGGCACCCGCGATGCCTGGGGCCAGTGCCGCGAACAGTCGCGGGCCGTCTGCCGCCGCGTGAACCAGACCACCGCCGCCGCCGGAGCCCTGACCGGGGCCGCCGCACGCCGCTCGGTCCAGGGGCTGCAGACCCTGCCGGACGCCTCGGGCGCGGTCATCCTCAGCGGAGCGGGCACGGCGGTGTCGGGGGCGCTGGCATCGCTTGGCGGGGCGGCTGCGGCGGTCGCGGCCTCGCCCGTGCTGCTGACCGGCGCGGCGGTGTCGGTCGTGGCCGTGGGCGGCACGCTCTATGCCTGCCGCGAGGGCGAATGACCCCGTGAAACGCAAAACGCCCCGCACATGGCGGGGCGTTTCGACGAACCGGCGGTAAGGCTCAGTTCTTTTCTTCGATGATCACCACCATGTGGGGGATCTTGTTGACCATGCCGCGCACGGAGGGGGTATCCTCCAGCTCGCGGGTGCGGTTCATCTTGTTCAGTCCCAGACCCTTCAGCGTGGCCAGCTGGTCCTTGGGACGGCGGATCGGGCTGCCGATCTGCTTGACGACGATGGTTCCCATGCGTCTCGCTCCTTACGCTTCGACAGCGGCGTCAGCCGGCTTGTCGTTCGAGGGCAGGATGTCGGCGACCTTCTTGCCGCGACGGGTCGCGACCGAGCGGGGGCTCGACTCTTTCTTCAGACCGTCCAGGGTGGCGCGGATCATGTTGTAGGGGTTCTGCGACCCCTGCGACTTGGCCACGACGTCCTGCACGCCCAGCATCTCGAACACGGCGCGCATCGGGCCGCCCGCGATGATGCCGGTGCCCGGAACGGCGGTGCGCATGATGACCTTGCCGGCACCGTGACGACCTTCGATGTCGTGGTGCAGGGTGCGGCCGTCACGCAGCGGCACGCGGATCAGGCCGCGCTTGGCCTGCTCGGTCGCCTTGCGGATCGCCTCGGGGACCTCTTTGGCCTTGCCCTTGCCGAAACCGACGCGGCCGCGCTGGTCGCCGACGACGACGAGAGCCGCAAAGCCAAAGCGCTTGCCGCCCTTGACAGTCTTGGACACGCGGTTGATGGCAACCAAGCGGTCCTGGAATTCCGGGTTCTCTTCGCGGTCGTTGCGACCGCCCCGGCGATTGTTGTCACGTTCTGCCATGAGGCATTCCTTCTTGGGTGGCGCGCGCGGCGCCGGTTGTCTCGACCCTTGGTGGACGCGCCCGCAGGCGGGCACGTCCCCGGATCATCGGGGCGGCGCTGACGCCGCCCACAGGATCAGAACTTCAGGCCACCTTCACGGGCGGCGTCGGCCAGAGCCTTAACCTTGCCGTGGAAGATAAAGCCGCCGCGATCGAACACGACTTCTTCGACGCCTGCAGCCTTCGCACGCTCGGCGATAGTCGCGCCGATCCTGGCCGCGGCCTCGACGTTGTTCTTGCCGATCAGGCCCAGATCCTTCTCCAGCGTGCTGGCCGAGGCCAGGGTCACGCCCTTCAGATCGTCGATCACCTGAACAAAAATGTTCTTGGACGACCGGTGGATCGACATGCGGGGACGTCCGTTCGACATCGCCCGCAGCTTGTTCCGAACGCGCAGGCGGCGCTTCAGGAACAGCTCTTGCTTTTTCAGTGCCATTTCATGCGCCCCTTACTTCTTCTTGCCTTCCTTGCGGAAGACGAACTCGCCCTTGTAGCGGATACCCTTGCCCTTGTAGGGCTCGGGCTTGCGCCACTCGCGGATGTTCGCTGCGACCTGGCCAACAAGCTGCTGGTCAATGCCTTCCACAACGATTTCGGTCTGCTTCGGAGACGACACCGTGACGCCTTCCGGCACCGCGAAGATCACGTCATGCGAATAGCCCAGGGCCAGTTTCAGATCCTTGCCCTGCATGGTGGCGCGGTAACCCACGCCCTGGATCTCCAGCTCTTTCTTGAACCCGGTGGACACGCCCACGGTCAGGTTCTCGATCATCGAGCGGGTCATCCCCCATTGCTGGCGCGCACGCTTGGACGTTCCGCGCGGCTTGACCGCAACCGAACCGTCTTCCAGCACCAGGTCCACATCATCGGTCGCCGTGAAGTGACGGGTGCCTTTCGGCCCCTTCACTTCGATGGTCTGACCCTTGATCTCGGCCGTCACGCCCTTGGGCAGTTCGACCGGCTTCTTACCAATACGAGACATTCTGCCCTCCTTAGAACACGGTGCAGAGGACTTCGCCGCCGACATTGGCAGTGCGAGCCGCTGCATCCGTCATGACGCCCTTGGGAGTCGAGACGATGGAGACGCCCAGGCCCTGACGGACCTTCGGGATTTCCTTGGACCCGGCATAGACCCGGCGACCCGGCTTGGACACGCGCGACAGTTCCCGGATGACCGGGGTTCCGTCGTGGTATTTCAGCCCGATTTCCAGCTCTTTGTGGCCTTCGGTCGTGGTCACTTCCTCGTAGCCGCGGATGTAACCTTCGTTCTTGAGCACGTCCAGAACCCAGGCACGCAGCTTGGAGGCGGGGGTGCGGACGGTCGATTTGCCGCGCATCTGCGCATTGCGGATGCGGGTCAGCATATCGCCGAGAGGATCGTTCATCATGATATATGCCCCCTTACCAGCTGGACTTGACCAGGCCGGGGATCTGACCTTGCGAGCCCAGCTCGCGCAGCATGATCCGCGACAGTTTCAGTTTGCGGTAATACGCATGCGGACGACCGGTCAGTTGGCACCGGTTGTGCAGGCGCACGGCCGACGAATTGCGCGGCAGCTCGGCCAGCTTCAGCGTAGCCTTGAACCGCTCTTCCATCGGGCGGGACTGGTCATGGATGACCTCGTTCAGTTCAGCACGCTTGGCAGCGTATTGCTTCACCAGACGCTCGCGCTTCTTCTCGCGCTCGACCATGGATTTCTTTGCCATATCTTCTTTCCCTCCGCGATCAGCTGGTGAACGGCATGTTGAAATGCTTCAACAGCGACTTCGCTTCCGCGTCGGTCTTCGCGTTGGTGCAGATGATGATGTCCATCCCCAGAACTTCGTCGACCTTGTCGAAGTTGATCTCCGGGAACACGATGTGCTCTTTCAGGCCCATCGCATAGTTGCCGCGGCCGTCGAAGGACGTCGGCTTCACGCCGCGAAAGTCGCGGACGCGGGGCAGTGCGATGTTGATCAGGCGGTCCAGGAATTCGTACATCCGGTCGCCGCGCAGGGTCACCTTGCAGCCCAGGGGCATCTCTTCACGCACGCGGAAGCCGGCGATCGACTTCTTGGCATAGGTGATGATGGCCTTCTGGCCGGCGATCAGCGACAGCTCGTCTGCTGCCTGCTTGACCTTCTTGGTGTCCTTGACGGCCTCGCCGACACCCATGTTCAGGACGATCTTGTCCAGACGCGGGATCTGCATGTCGTTCTTGTAGCTGAACTCTTCCTTCAGCGCGGCCTTGATGGTGTCGTTGAACACCGCACGCAGGCGGGGCGTGTACTTTGCGTCGTCCAGCATCAGATCACGTCTCCCGTGGTCTTGGCAAAGCGGACCTTGGCGCCGTCTTCCATGCGGAAGCCCACGCGGGTTGCCTTGCCGTCCTTGTCCATCAGCGACAGGTTCGACAGGTCGATCGGCATGGCCTTCGCCACGCGGCCGCCCTGGCTGTTCTGGGACTGCTTGGTGTGGCGGATGGCAACGTTCACGCCGTCCACGATGGCCTTGTTGTCCTTGGGCATGACAGCGGTGATCTCACCCTGCTTGCCCTTGTCCTTGCCGGCCAGCACGACGACCTTGTCGCCCTTTTTCAGCTTGGCAGCCATTACAGCACCTCCGGCGCAAGCGAGATGATCTTCATGAAGTTCTTCGCGCGCAGCTCGCGCACGACCGGCCCGAAGATACGGGTACCGACCGGCTCGCCCTGGTTGTTCAGGATGACGGCGGCGTTGCGGTCGAAGCGGATGGAGGTACCGTCTTCACGGTTCACTTCCTTGGCGGTGCGAACGACGACGGCCTTGCGGACGTCCCCCTTCTTCACCCGGCCCCGAGGGATGGCTTCCTTGACGGACACGACGATGATGTCGCCCACCGACGCATAGCGACGGTGCGAACCACCCAGGACCTTGATGCACTGAACCCGGCGTGCGCCAGAGTTGTCAGCAACATCCAGATTGGTCTGCATCTGGATCATTTGGTTTCTCCCGACCTTTGGGGACCGGCCTCGCCGACCCCAGGGTTTCGATCATTTCTGATCTGTGATGATGGACTTCAGGCGGTAGCCGCTTCGTCCGTCAGGACAGTCCAGCGTTTCGTCTTCGAGATCGGGGCACATTCGACGATGCGAACGAGATCACCGATCTTGAACTGGTTCTCCGCGTCATGGGCGCGGTATTTCTTCGACGAGCGCACGATCTTGTGCAGCACGGGATGCTTGAAGCGGCGCTCGACCAGGACGGTGATCGTCTGTTCGTTCTTGTCGCTGGTGACGCGGCCTTGCAGAATGCGTTTGGGCATGGACCGGGCTCCTTAGTTCGAGGCCGCGGCGTCGGCCGCTTTCTGGTTCAGAATCGTCTTCACGCGGGCGACTTCACGACGGACGACGCGCATGCGCGCAGTGCTTTCCAGCTGGCCGGTGGCCTGCTGAAAGCGCAGGTTGAAGGCCTCTTTCTTCAGCGCGACCAGCTGATCCTTCAGCTGGTCAGGCGTCTTCGAGAGCAGTTCTTTGGCGTCCATGACGCGTCTTCCTTTCAACATCACCGGAGAGCCCCTGATGCCCAGGGCCACCCTGATTCCGGTGGAGTTTCGTGATGAAGGCCTGCGCATACAGGCTGTGCGCCCGTTTGGCAAGCCCGATTGCCACAAAAGGCAGGGGCCCCGCCGATCGCTCGGCGGGGCCCCCGTCGCGATGACCCTTTCGGGCCGCCGCTTACCAGTCTTCGCGGGCGACGATGCGGGTCAGGACCGGCAGCTTCATCGCGCCAAGGCGCAGGGCCTCGCGGGCGATGGTGTCGTTGACACCGTCGATCTCGAACATGATCCGGCCCGGGTGGACGCGGGCCGCCCAGAAGTCGACGGAACCCTTGCCCTTACCCATCCGGACTTCGGTGGGCTTGGACGAGACCGGGACATCCGGGAAGATCCGGATCCAGACGCGGCCCTGACGCTTCATGTGACGCGTGATCGCGCGGCGGGCCGCCTCGATCTGGCGCGCGGTCACACGCTCGGGTTCGGTCGCCTTCAGGGCGAACGAGCCGAAGTTCAGGTCGAAACCGCCCTTCGCCTCGCCGTGGATGCGGCCCTTGTGCTGTTTGCGGAACTTGGTCCGTTTCGGTTGCAGCATTGTTCTCTACTCCTTACCGGGCGTCGCGGCGCGGGCCGCGGGGGGCAGGGCCCTCCTGGGCTTCGGCGGCGCGGCGGTCATGGGCCTGGGGATCATGTTCCATGATCTCGCCCTTGAAGATCCACACCTTGACGCCGATGATCCCGTAGGGGGTCGTCGCCTCGGACAGCGCATAGTCGATATCGGCCCGCAGGGTATGCAGGGGCACGCGGCCCTCGCGATACCACTCGGTCCGCGCGATCTCGGCACCACCCAGACGGCCGGCGACGTTCACGCGGATGCCCAGGGCACCCATACGCATGGCGTTCTGGACCGAACGCTTCATGGCGCGGCGGAACGACACGCGACGCTCCAGCTGCTGAGCGATCGATTCGGCGACCAGCTGCGCATCGACGTCGGGCTTGCGCACTTCGACGATGTTCAGGTGCAGCTCGCTGTCGGTGAAGTTCGCCAGCTTCTTGCGCAGAGTCTCGATGTCCGCACCCTTTTTCCCGATGATGACACCGGGGCGCGCTGCGTGAATGGTCACGCGGCACTTCTTGTGGGGACGCTCGATGATGACGCGGCTGATGCCGGCCTGCTTGGCTTCCGTGTGGATGAAGTCCCGGATCTTCAGGTCTTCAAGCAGCAGATTGCCATAGTCCTTGTCGTCGGCATACCAGCGGCTGTCCCAGGTGCGGTTGACCTGCAGGCGCATGCCGATCGGATTGACCTTCTGACCCATTACGCTTGCTCCTCGACTTGGCGCACCTTGATGGTGATTTCCGAAAACGGCTTCATGATCTTGCCGAAGCGGCCACGTGCCCGCGGACGGCCACGCTTCATCACCAGGTTCTTGCCGACCCAGGCCTCGGCAACGACCAGGTTGTCGACGTCCAGACCGTGGTTGTTCTCGGCATTCGCGATGGCGGACTGAAGGCATTTCTTCACGTCACCGGCGATCCGCTTGTGCGAGAAGGTCAGGTCGGCCAGGGCCTTGTCCACCTTCTTGCCGCGGATCAGTTGCGCGACCAGGTTCAGTTTCTGCGGCGAGGTGCGAAGCATCTTCGTCTTGGCGAAGGCCTCGTTCTCCGCCACGCGGCGCGGATTGTTTTCCTTACCCATGACGATTACTTCCTCTTCGCTTTCTTGTCCGCGGCGTGACCGTAATAGGTCCGCGTGGGCGAATATTCACCGAACTTCTGGCCGATCATCTCTTCGCTGACATTCACCGGGATGTGCTTGTGCCCGTTGTAGACAGCAAAGGTCAGACCCACGAATTGCGGCAGGATGGTCGAACGACGCGACCAGATCTTGATGACCTCGGACTTGCCGGACTCTTTGACCTTTTCCGCCTTCTTGAGCACATAGGCGTCAACAAAGGGGCCTTTCCAAACAGAACGTGCCATGGATCAACGCCCCTTCTTTTTCGCGTGGCGCGAACGCAAGATGTACTTGTCGGTCGCCTTGTTGCTGCGGGTCTTCTTGCCCTTGGTGTCTTTACCCCAGGGCGTGACCGGCGTGCGGCCACCCGACGTGCGACCCTCACCACCACCATGCGGGTGGTCGATCGGGTTCATGGCGACGCCGCGAACGCTCGGGCGGATGCCCTTGTGGCGGTTGCGACCGGCCTTGCCGAGGTTCTGGTTCGAGTGGTCGGCATTCGACACGGCACCGATGGTGGCCATGCACTCCTGACGCACCAGACGCAGCTCGCCCGAGGACAGGCGGATCTGGGCGTAGCCGCCGTCACGACCCACGAACTGGGCATAGGTGCCTGCCGAACGTGCGATCTGGCCGCCCTTGCCGGGCTTCAGCTCGACATTGTGGACGATCGTGCCGATCGGCATGCCGCTGAAGGGCATGGCGTTGCCGGGCTTGACGTCGACCTTGGCGCCGGCGACGACCTTGTCACCGATGGCCAGACGCTGCGGCGCCAGGATATAGGCCTGCTCGCCGTCTTCGTACTTGACCAGCGCGATGAAGGCGGTGCGGTTGGGATCGTACTCGATCCGCTCGACCGTGGCCGCCATGTCGAACTTGGTGCGCCGGAAATCGACGATGCGATACAGGCGCTTTGCGCCGCCACCCTGGCGACGCATGGTGATCCGTCCGGTGTTGTTCCGGCCGCCTTTCTTGGTCAGACCCTCAGTGAGGCTCTTGACCGGGCGACCTTTCCAAAGCTCCGAACGGTCGATCAGAACCAGCCCACGCTGGCCAGGCGTCGTCGGCTTATACGACTTCAATGCCATCTTTCTGTCTTCCGTTGCTTTGGACCGAGGAGGTCCGTTTCAGTCAAATGCGGCCACCCCGGATCGCTCCGGGGCGGCCTGATCGCGTCCGGTTATCAGAGACCGGTCGAGACGTCGATGTTGTGGCCGGCTTCCAGCGTCACATAGGCTTTCTTGACGTCGCTGCGACGGCCGGGCTGGCCGCGGAAGCGCTTGGTCTTGCCCTTGGTGATGGTGGTGTTGACCGCCTTCACCTTGACGCCGAACAGGGCTTCGACGGCCTGCTTGATCTGCGGCTTGTTAGAATCCTTGGCGACCTGGAACACGACGCCGTTGTTCTCGGACGTCATGGTGGCCTTTTCGGTGATGATCGGCTTGACGATCACGTCGTAATGTTCGGCTTTCGCGCTCATTTCAGACGAGCCTCCAGAGCTTCGACACCAGCGCGCGTGATGACCAGGGTATCACGCTTGAGGATGTCATAAACGTTGGCACCCATCGACGGCAGGATATCCACGCCTTCGATGTTGCGGGCGGCACGGGCAAAGTTCTCGTTCACTTCGGCACCGTCGATCACCAGCACGCGCTTCCAGCCGTTCTCGCGGACGGCCTTGGCGACGGCTGCGGTCTTGGCGTCGGCGAGGTTCAGATCCTCGATGATCACCAGTTCACCCGCGGTGGCCTTGGCCGACAGCGCGTGACGCAGACCCAGGGCACGAACCTTCTTGGGCAGATCGAAGGCGTGCGACCGCGGGGTCGGGCCCTTGTAGACGCCGCCCTTGCGGAAGATCGGCGCCTTGCGCGAGCCGTGGCGTGCGCCGCCGGTGCCCTTCTGGCGATAGATCTTCTTGGTCGAATAGCTGACCTCGGACCGGCCCAGCACCGAGTGGGTGCCGGCCTGCGCCTTGGCACGCTGCCAACGCACGACGCGCTGCAGGATGTCGCCGCGCGGCTCCAGGCCGAAGATGTCGTCGGCCAGATCGATCGACCCGGCTGCGCCGGAATCCAGCTTGATCACATCAAGTTTCATCACTTGTCTCCTTCCGGCGCGTCGTCATTGGAGGCCGGCTCTTCCGCGTTGGGATCGACGGCGTCCTTGTCCGACTGGATCGAGGCTTCGGCCTCGGCCAGGGCGGCGGCTTCCTGCTCGGCGGCCAGACGGGCGGCCTCCTCGCGGGCTGCTTCTTCCTCGGCGGCGGCGGCGGCGGCGGCTTCTTCAGCCAGACGCTTGGCCTCGTTCGCGGCGGAACGCAGGGCGGCCGGATAGATCAGGTTCTCGGGCGTCGCCTTCTTGACGGCGTCCTTGACGGTGACCCAGCCACCCTTGGAGCCCGGAACCGAGCCCTTGACCATGATCAGGCCACGGTCGCTGTCCGTGCGCACGACCTGCAGGTTCTGCGTGGTGACGCGGACGGCACCCAGGTGACCTGCCATCTTCTTGCCCTTGAACACCTTGCCGGGGTCCTGGCACTGGCCGGTCGAACCGTGCGAACGGTGGCTGACGGACACGCCGTGCGAGGCACGCAGACCGCCAAAGTTGTGACGCTTCATGGCGCCCGCAAAGCCCTTACCGATCGAGATACCAGCGATGTCCACATACTGACCCGAGAAATAGTGGTCAGCCGTGATTTCCTCACCGACATTGATCAGGTTCTCTTCCGCGACGCGGAATTCCACGATCTTGCGCTTGGGCGCGACCGAGGCCTTGGCGAAGTGACCGCGCATGGCTGCGGTCGTGCGCTTTGCTTTTGCCTCACCGGCGCCCAGCTGGACGGCGGTATAGCCATCGGTCGCGGCGGTGCGCTGCGCGATGACCTGCAGACCGTCCAGTTGCAGGACGGTGACGGGAACCTGACGGCCGTCCTCAAGGAACAGACGGGTCATGCCCAGTTTCTTGGCGATGATACCAGTACGCAACATGATCGGCCTCCTCAGACTTTGATCTCGACATCCACGCCGGCGGCGAGGTCGAGCTTCATGAGGGCGTCAACGGTCTGCGGGGTCGGGTCGACGATGTCCAGCAGACGCTTGTGCGTGCGGATTTCCCACTGGTCGCGCGACTTCTTGTCGATGTGCGGACCACGCAGGACGGTGAATTTCTCGATCTTGTTCGGCAGCGGGATCGGGCCGCGGACGGTCGCGCCGGTGCGCTTGGCCGTGTTCACGATTTCCTGGGTGCTGGCATCCAGCACGCGGTAATCGAAGGCCTTCAGCCGGATCCGGATATTCTGGCTTTGCATAAAGACATCCCTCTTGCGGGGAGTTCCAGTCGAGAGGCTGACATCGCACCGCGCGGGGCCAGCATCGGACCGTAAAAATAACAGCAGGCCGCCCTTGGGTGGCGGCCCGTGACAAGGCGACCGATTCTTGCCATCAGGCATCAGACCGGTCACGATTGCGCTGCCTTAACGGCTTGCCCCCCGCAGGTCAAGGCATGGCGTGCCTATCCTGGCGATTGTGCGTCCCGGGGCCGGGCGCTATGTCGCGCAGGGCGCACAAGGCTGCGGGGGGACCGGATATGCGGCACAGGCTGATCGGCATGATCCGGCGCAGGCCCGCCCTGCTGGACGCCCTGCGCCAGGCGCGGGTGGCGGTGCTGGGGCGGCTGCCCGGCGCGGCGGCGCGCCCGGCTTCGACCATCGCGCCGATCGACTGGCGGAGGGCAGCGCCCGGCCTGCCCGTGCCCCCGCCCCTGCTGCTGGACGACATTCCCGTCGTGCCGGCCCGCCGCCTGCACCATGAGGTCCTGTCCGACGGCGGCCCCGTCTGGCCCGATTTCGACACGACGCCGCTGGTCCGACACCTGATCCACGACACCCCCGCCGATATCAACGCGACGCCCGCGCGCAGGCCCGGACCGCGGCTGGACCGTCCGGTCATCTGGGGCGGGCGCTGCCTGTTCCATTTCGGCCATCTCGCGGCCGAGCATCTGAACCGCCTGCCCGGCGCGCTGTATCACCACCCCGGCGCCGAGGCGCTGTTCCTGCTGCCCCCCGGCAAGCTGGGCCGCGAGGTGCCCGGCTATTTCTGGGACATGACCGCGTGGTTCGGCCTGCGCCCCGACCGGGTGCGCCTGGTCACCCGGCCGATGGTCGCGGGCCGCCTGACGGTCACCCCGCAGACCGAACACATGAGCGCCCATCCCCCGCCCGACTGGCATCTGGATCTGCTGGACCAGCTGCCGGGGTTGCACGGACTGGAGCCGGTCCCCAACCGGGCGCTGTATGTGACCCGCATGGGGCAGCTGCCCCGCGGCAGCGGCGCCCATGCGGGCGAGGCCGCCCTGGTCGAGGCCCTACGCGCCGCCGGGGTGGCGATCATGGACCCCGGCCGCGAGGGGCTGATGCGCCAGATGGCGCTTTATGCCGGGGCGCGGCTGCTGATCTTTGCCGAAGGCTCGGCGATGCACGGACGCCAGCTGCTGGGCCGGGTCGATCAGACCATCCTGGTGCTGCGCCGCAGGCCGCACAGCACCATGGCCCGCGCCCAGCTGCAGCCGCGCTGCACCCGGCTGGATTACGCCCCGGTCATCCGCGGATTCGCGGCCCCGATCCATCTGGGCGGGTCCGAGATGCTGCCCCACGGGATCACCTTCCTTGCGCCGCAGCGCCTGTTCGGCATCCTGCGCGGATATGGGGTGGAGCTGGCCCCCCATTGGGACGGCGACCGCTTTGCCGCAGCAGAGGCCCGCGATGCGCAGCTGTGGCGCGACGCGATTCTGGCGCGCAGCGACATCGACCGCGTCGCCACGCTGGACCGGATGTCGGCGGTCCTAACCCGGATGGGCGTGGCCTGACGGCCCGAATGCAAAAAGGGCCGCCCCTTGGGGCGGCCCTTTCCGTCTGTCTTTGGGTCAGATCACTTGATGATCTTGGACACGACGCCTGCGCCGACGGTGCGGCCGCCTTCGCGGATGGCGAAGCGCAGCTTCTCTTCCATGGCGATCGGCGCGATCAGCTCGACCTCGAACTTCAGGTTGTCGCCGGGCATCACCATCTCGGTGCCCTCGGGCAGCTTGACGGTGCCGGTCACGTCCGTCGTGCGGAAGTAGAACTGCGGGCGGTAGTTCGCGAAGAACGGCGTGTGGCGGCCGCCCTCTTCCTTGGTCAGGATATAGGCCTCGGCCTCGAAGGTCGTGTGC